>NZ_JBHSIR010000062.1:0-108510 GCF_042653605.1 Pseudonocardia sp. GCM10023141 | reverse complement strand
TCAACGATCACCTGCAGCTACCAAAGCTGCCACGCCGTCACACCACCGGGTTCGACAACACCCTCTCAGTCGTTCTCGACGACGGTGATCGCTTCGCTGGGGCAGTCGTAGGCTGCTCGCTTGGCCGCGGCGAGACCGTCCGGTGCCACCGTGTGGCTGCTGAGGACGACCAGGCCGTCGTCGTCGATGTCGAAGAGGGTGGAATCGGCCAGCACGCAGTTGCCGTAGCCCTGGCAGACGTCGCGGTCGGCCTTGATGGTGATCATGAGCTCTCCCGGATCAGTGCAGGCGCGCGGCGACCTCGTCGTGAAATGCGGTCAGCCGGCTCTCGGCGGTGTTGAACATGTTGCGGCGGAAGCCCTTCGACCCGATGACCTTCGCGAAGTCGTTGATGACGCCCGTGTCCTCGTCGAGCACCTCGAGGAACTGCTTCCAGTCACGTTCGGTGCGCCGAGCCCACTTCTCGTCGGTCATGCCGTCCGGCGCCGGCCCGTTGAGCTGGTAGGCGCACAGGACGGTCTCGTCGGCCGAGACGGGCCAAGCCGACCACATCTGCAGGTGGGTGGGGAAGCAGCTGAAGATCGTGTTGGGGAACACCAGGTAGTGGCAGATGTGGTTGCGGCGGTGGTCGGCCGACTCCACCTTGTCGGTGAGGCCGCGCACCGGCAGCGTCATCCAGGAGTGCGGTGAGGTGATCTTGAGGACGGCCTCACGCCACAGCACGACTCCGCCGAGCGTCTCGGGGTGGGTGAAGGGCACGTGCCAGGTCTCGTTGAAGGCGTCGACGACGATCTTCCAGTTGGCCTTGAGCACAGCCGTTTGCCGGTGGACGGTGGTGTAGCTGTCCAGCCCGTAGCCGGACAGCTCCTCGCCGATCTCGCCGAGATAGGGGACGAGGTCCGGGATGTCGTCGGCCAGGGTCATCCAGATCCAGCTGCCCCACTCGACGACGCGCACCGCGGGGGAGCGCAACCCGGCCAGCTCGGCCTCGTCGAAGGAGCCGCGCAACGGGACCGCGCCGACGACGCCCTCGAGGTTGTAGACGAAACCGTGCCAAGGGCATCGGAACTTGCCGGTCGGGCAGCTGCCCGCGCCGTCGACCAGCCGGGCCCCGCGATGCTGGCAGACGTTGTGGAACGCCGCGACCGACCCGTCGTCGAGCCTGGTGACCACGACCGACTGGCCGAGCTGCTCCCACACAGCGTAGTCGCGTGCTGCCGGCACGTCCGAGGACGGGAACACGGGGTACCAGGCCCGCAGCAGCACGTCCTCGATCTCACGCCGGTACCGGGCGGGGTCGCGGTAGGTCTGTGCGTCGAGCAGCGAGGGTGCCAGCGGATACTGCATCTCCGCAGCGGTCATGGCGGTGTCGCGCTGGGGTGAGGTCTGGGTCATGGGGCCTCCTCGACCGGTGCGACGGGTATTGAACAATCATTTGTTTACAGGCTAGGTCCGGGCCCGTCGCGCTGTCAACCGAGCCCGTGATGGCCGGGACGTGGCTGTGCGGGTGTGGGCGTTGACACCCTGTGATTTGGGCCGCTACAGTCGAAACAACTGATTGTTTGTTCGCCACGAAGGCACGGACCACCGGGCCGGCGACTCGTTCCCGAGGTCGCCCTGCCCGACGCCGGTGTGTGCTCGTCCCTGGTCGGCTCCGACCGTCCGACCCGATGTCCCCGATGAAGGAGGCACCAACAGAATGGCCTACAAGTCCCAGGAGACCGTGTTCACGGCTCCCACCCAAGAGGACGTCGACGAGTCCATCCGCAAGTACGGCCGTGACATCTACAACGACTTCGACCTCGACGACCCGGTCTTCAACGACCGGAACTCCGAGATCATCGACGACCTGGTGGAGAAGTGCCCGGTCGCGCACAGCAAGACCGGCAACGGCTACTACCTGGTCTCGCAGAACAAGCTGGTACGCGAGGTCGGGCAGGACTGGCGCACGTTCTCCGCGGCCGGGGGCTACATGCCCAACCGTCCCGACGGCCTGCCCTACCTGTTCCCGGAGGAGTGCGACCCGCCGCTGCACACCGCATGGCGTTCCGAGCTGAACCCGTTCATGGGCCCGGGTGTCATCAAGGACTACGACGCCCAGATCCGGTCGGACGCCAACGCCCTCATCGACTCGTTCATCGACAAGGGTGAATGCGAGTTCGTCAGCCAGTTCTCCGCGGTGCTGCCCGGGTGGGCCTTCTTCAAGAACGTGCTCGGGGTGCCGATCGCCGACCTCGACAAGCTGGTCGACGGCGTCGAGTCGGGCACGTTCTCACCTGATCTCGAGGAGCGGGGCGCGAAGTTCGGGTTCGTGTTCCAGTACCTGGGCGAATACCTGAAGCAGCGCTCGGAGGAGCCGCCGCGCGGCGACATGGTGGACATGATCGCTGCCGGGGTCACCTACGACGACGGCACCACGTCGCCGTGGGAGGACCGCGTCTCGGTCCTCGTCGACATGACCTTCGGCGGCATCGCGACCACCACCTACGTCATCTCGTCGGCCATCAACTGGCTGGCCGAGAACCCCGAGGCCAAGAAGTTGCTCCTCGACGACCCGGACACGTACATGCCGCGGGCGATCGAGGAGTTCGCGCGGGTGTTCGCGCCGGTGGTGGCGCTGGGTCGGACCTGCACGAAGGATGTCGAGCTCGGCGGTCGCGACCTGAAGAAGGGCGACTTCGTGATGATGGTCTACGCAGGCGCCTCGCGGGATCCCCGCGTCGTGGAGGACGCCAAGACGATCGACATCACCCGTGAGACGGTGCTGCACTCGGCGTTCGGTGTCGGCATCCACCGGTGCATCGGCTCGAACCTCGCCCGGCTCGAGCTGCGGGCGACCTTCGAGGAGTTCCTCAAGCGCATCCCGGAGTACCGCGTCGTCGAGGAGCCGACCTACGTGAGCGGGTACCTGCGCTCGATGCGGACGCTGAAGCTCGCCTGGTGAGGAGTGCGGCGTGAAGGTCCACATCAAGCTCGGCGACGACGGTGGCCAGCAGGGCTGCACGGGCCACGCCCGGTGTGCGGCGATGGCCGGCGACTTCTACGAGGTCGACGACGAGGGATACAACCTCCGCCGCGGCGAGACGGTGGATGTCCCGCCGGACATGGCGGAGACGGCCCGGTTCGGTGCCACCGTCTGCCCGGAACGGGCCATCGTCGTCGAGGACTAGCACGAACGGAAAGACGCGAAGACCACCACGAGGAGACTTCATGGGACAGCTCGACGGCAAGGTCGCCCTGATCACGGGAGCGGCACGCGGCCAGGGACGGTCGCACGCGATCCGACTGGCGCAGGAGGGCGCGGACATCATCGCGATCGACATCTGCGGGCAGATCGAGTCCGTGTCGTACCCGATGTCGACCCCCGACGACCTGAAGGAGACCCAGCACCAGGTCGAGGCGCTGGACCGGCGGATCGTGACCCAGCAGGCCGACATCCGCGACCTCACAGGGCTGCGCGCGGCGGTCGCGACAGGCGTCGCCGAGCTCGGACGGCTCGACATCGTCAGCGCCAATGCCGCCATCTGGTGCGTCCACCCCGAACAGCAGCCGAAGGATCCCGCCGTGCGCGCGGCGATCTGGAAGGACACGATCGACACCAACCTGACGGGCACCTGGCACACGCTCGAGGCGACCGTGCCCATCCTGGTCGAGCAGGGCCAGGGTGGCGCCGTCATCATCACGAGCTCGACGGCCGGGCTGAAGGGCTCGACCTACAACGACCTGTCGCTCACCGCGTACGTCGCGGCTAAGCACGGTCTCACCGGGCTGATGCGCGGCTACGCCAAGGACTACGCGCAGTACTCGATCCGGTTCAACACGGTGCACCCGACCGGTGTGCACACGCCGATGCCGGAGAACGAGATCATGGCGGGCCGGATCGAGAGGGACCCCGACCTGCTCGCGGTCATGGCCAACGCGCTGCCGGTGGACGCCGTCGATCCGGTGGACATCAGCAACGCCGTGCTGTACCTCGCTGCCGACTCCGGCCGCTATGTCACCGGTGTGGCATTGTCGGTCGACGCGGGGTTCAACGTGTCGGCCGCAGGCTGACGTTCGCGCGAACCGGCACGTGAGGTGGGTGCGCCGATCCGGCGTACCCACCTCGGTCCTCATGCACAGGAGAAGATCGTGAACGAGAGCCGCTTGCTGTGACGACGACATCGGTCTCCGCCCGCGACGAGATCGCCGCGGCGGTGGTCGGGCGCTCGCGCGAGCTGAACTTGGTGCTGGCCGCGGTGGCCGCGGGGCGCGACATCCTACTGGAGGGTCCGCCTGGCACGTCGAAATCGACGATGCTGCGCGCGATCACCGCGAACTGGGGCGTGCCGTTCGTGCTGGTGGAGGGCAACGCCGAGCTCACGCCGGCGCGGCTGGTCGGGCACCACAACCCGGCCAGGGTGCTGCGCGAGGACTACTCGGCGGAGAACTTCGTGGCCGGCCCGCTCGTCGAGGCGATGCAAGCCGGCGGGTTCCTCTACATCGAGGAGCTCAACCGCGCGCCGGAGGACACCCTCAACACGTTGCTGGGGGCGATGTCCGAGCGGGCGGTGACGGTGCCGCGCGTCGGCACGATCACGGCCCGCTCGACGTTCCGGGTGCTGGCGTCGATGAACCCGTTCGACAACGTGGGCACCGCACGGATCTCCGACTCGGTGTACGACCGGTGGTGCCGTCTCGCGGTGGGCTACCAGGACGCGGCCGAGGAGGCCGACATCGTCGCGGTCCGCACGGGCTGCGCCGACCGGGCCCTGATCGACGACGCGGTGGCGCTCACCCGGGCGAGCCGGATCCATCCCGAGCTACGCCGCGGGTCGTCGGTACGGGGCGCGATCGACCTGGTCGCGATCGCCGTCGAGCTGGAGAAGCTGGGCTCGCATCCCGACCGGGAACGACGGATCCTCGACGCCGCGTTGCTCGCGTTGTCGGCGAGGATCGGCGTCGACGAGGCGTCGGACGCCAGCCCGGAACAGGTGATCACCGAGATCTGGGAGAGCCATTTTTTCTCCGTCCCCGGCGGGCAGCGCCGGGACCGCACCGCCTGAAGGTCGACAACGCCGTCGCGCTGCCCACCGCCGAACCCGGTGAGCGACGGAGCCTGGATCCCTTGCGGCGCAAGCCCAAGCGGCTCGCGGAGGCGCCGACCGTGTTCGAGGCGGGCAAGGGCTCGCCGGTGGTCGCCGAGCTCGATCCCGACCGCACCGGCGCGGTCGGCGCCGGGCCCGGCGGCGGCCAGGGCGTTCTCGTCACCACGCAGGCCGCCCGTCGTCGCGAGCTCGCGGAGCTGCTGGCGGACGGGCCCGTCGACCACGAGGTGGCCGCCATGGCCCAGCGCATCGCCCGGCGGCTCTCGATCCGGCGCCGGCCGCGCGACGCTCGTGCCGAACGGGGGACGGGCGCGCTGGCGTCGGTGCCCTACCGCTACCGCTCCGACGACATCGACCTGGACAAGACGATCGAGGTGCTCACCGAGCGGCCCTTCCCCGCCGACACCGACATCGTGGTTCGCGAGCGGATGAGCCCGCGCCGCGCGGCCGTGCTGATCGTGGACGTCTCGGGGTCGATGCGCGGCGAGAAGGTGCGCATCGCGGCGGCGACCGTGGCGGCGCTGTCGGCCGATCTCGGGGGAGCGGGCGATCAGCTCGCGGTCCTTGCGTTCTGGTCGGACGCCGCGCTGCTCAAGCCGCTGACCACGCCCGCGACCTCGGCCAAGCTGCTCGACCAGCTGCTGCGCATTCCGGCCCGCGGGCTCACCAACGTCGGGTTCGGGTTGCAGGTGGCGCACGCCGAGCTGGGCCGCTCGGCGGCCCGGCGACGCACCGCGGTGCTGCTGACCGACGCCGTGCACAACGCCGGTCCCGATCCGCGGGCGATTGCGCGGCGCTTCGCCGAGCTGCACGTGCTGCTCGAGACCGACGGCGAGCACGACGCCCCGCTGGCCCGCGACATCGCGCGCCTCGGGCACGGGCGCCTCGCCCCGGTGCACACCCACCGCGACGTCGCCCCGGCCCTGAACCGCCTGCTCACGACCTGAGCGCTCCCACACTTGTTGAAAACAACTGTTTGTTGTTAACGTCTCCGCGGGGTGCTCGACGACGAGGAGGCGGCCGTGGTCCACGCAGGAGTCCCGTTGCTCGGCCACGGCGACCCGGAGCCGTTCACCGTCGCCGTGTCCGACGCCGACCTCGACGATCTTCGCTCCCGGCTGCGGCGCACCCGCTGGCCTGCCGACGCGGGGAACGCCGACTGGTCCTACGGCGTGGAGCGGTCGTGGTTGCAGGACCTCGTGGGCTACTGGGCCGAGGAGCACGACTGGCGCGCGCAGGAGAAGGAGATCAACACCTTCCCCCAGTACCGGGTCGACATCGGCGGCACGCCGATCCACTACGTCCACGTCCGCGGCAAGGGGCCCAACCCGACGCCGATCATCCTGTCGCACGGCTGGCCCTGGACGTTCTGGGACTGGCGCAAGGTCATCGGCCCACTCACCGACCCGGCCGCCCACGGTGGCGACCCGGCCGACTCCTTCGACGTCGTCGTACCGTCGCTGCCGGGCTTCGGGTTCTCGGTGCCGCTGACCGGCACCGGATTCGGAGCCCGCGCGATCGCCGACCACTGGCACGTCCTCATGACCGACGTGCTCGGCTACGACCGTTACGCCGCGGGCGGCGGGGACTGGGGCTCGACCATCACCGGCGAGCTCGGCCACGGCTACCCCGAGTCGGTGATCGGCGTCTGGCTGACGCTGCCGAACGTGCCGGGGGTGCGGCTGTGGGACGTCACCGGGGACGACTTCGAACCGGACGAGCAGTGGATGTGGGACCGCTGCCTCGCGGCGCGACCCACGATCACCAGCCACTCCACCGTGCACCGCAATGAGCCGCAGACCCTGGCGTACGCGCTGACCGACTCGCCTGCCGGGCTGGCCGGCTGGATCCTCGGGCGGCGCAAGAACTGGGGTGACTGGCGCGCGGTCGGGGACAGCGTGTTCGACCTGTTCGACCGCGACTTCCTGTGCACCACCGCGTCGATCTACTGGCTCTCGGGATCCATCGGGTCCTCGATGCGGATCTACCACGACCACTACACGAACAACCTGCCGCCGCCGCCGCGCCACGACCGCACGCCGGCGATCGGCGTGCCCACGGCGTTCGCGGTGTTCCCGAAGGAGCTGCTGCTCCTGCCCCGGAAGGTCGCGGCCGCCGCGTGCGACCTGCAGCGCTGGACCGTCATGCCCCGCGGAGGTCACTACCCGCCTGCCGAGCAACCCGATCTGGTCGTCACCGAGCTGCGCGAGTTCTTCCGCGGCAGAGACTGAGGTGTCCCCGATGCACAAGCACACCCCCGAGATCACCGCCGACGAGCGCGCGAACCTGCTGGACGAGGCCCGCCAGCTCGGCAAGACGTGGGAGCCCATCGGCCGCGAATGCGATGTGGAGAACCGGTTCCCGATCGAGACCGTTCAGGCGTACAAGCAGAGCTCGATCACCGCCATGTCGGTGCCGAAGAAGTGGGGCGGCCTCGGCGCCGACATGCTCACCGCATCGCTGGTCGGGCGGGAGCTGGCCAAGGGCGACCCGAGCATCGCGCTGGCCTACAACATGCACCAGGCGATGGTGGGCATCTTCCGCAACACCCCGGCCCTCGGCGAGGACATCCGGGAGTCGATCATGCGGCGGGTCGCCGAGGACCGGGCCATCCTCTGTGGACCGTTCAGTGAGGCGCGGGCCGGGCTGTCGGGGCTGGCCGACACCGTGGCGATCCCCGATCCTGCGGGCGGGTGGCGGATCACCGGCAACAAGAACTGGTCGACCCTTGTCGAGGGATCGGACCTGATCGCGCTCAACGCCACCGTCACCGACGCCGACGGCACCATCCCCGAGGACTTCCGCGAACACGCCCAGCGGGAGACCTGCTTCGTGATCCCGAAGCTGTCGGACGGCCTCACGATCGACCACACCTGGGACACGATGGGCATGCGCGCCACCGGCAGCCACACCATCGTCATGGAGGGTGTGTACGCCGCACCGGAGACGAACGCCGGCAACTTCCGGCAGGGCCTCGTCGGTGAGGCGGAATGGGCGGCGATGCTGTTCGGCGGCGTCTACCTCGGGCTGGCCGACAAGGCGTACGAGGCGGCGCGGGAGATCCTCAAGGAGAAGCACCTCGGCGCCACGCTCGGTGCGCAGGACACCGACGTCAAGCAGGTGGGCTACGTCCAGTACCTGCTGGGGAAGATGCGCGGCGAGCTCGATGTCGCCGAGCGGGTGCTGGAGGCGACCGGGCAGATCGCGATCGACGGTCGCTACGAGGAGTGGCCGATCAGCGTGCGCAAGGCCAAGTGGGACCTGGTGAAGGTCGTCACGACCGAGACCGGCATGAGCATCACCGACGAGGCCTTCCGGCTCGTCGGCGGCTCCGCCTTCCGTCGCGGCCACATCCTCGAGCGGCTCTACCGCGACGCGCGCGCCGGATACCTGCACTCGTTCACCACGAACCAGCTCTACGACTACTGGGGCAAGTTCGAACTGGGGCTGATGGGTTGAGGGGGCTGGGCTGATGTCACTCAAGTTCGGTGTCTTCTATCCGCCGCAGAACGTCGTCGGGCTCAATCCCACCCTCGCGCTGCGCCGCTCCGTCGAGCTCGCCGTGCACCTCGACCAGCTCGGTTTCGACGAGATCTGGTTCGGCGAGCACCACTCCGGCGGCACCGAGCTGTCCGCGTCCCCGGAGCTGATGATCGCCGCAGCTGCCGAGCGCACCACCCACATCCGGCTCGGCACCGGGGTCATCTCGCTGCCCTACCACCACCCGTTCCAGGTGGCGGCGCGGATGGTGCAGCTCTCGCACCTGACCCGGGGCCGCGTCATGTTCGGCGCGGGGCCAGGGCAGCTGCCGACGGACGCGGCCATGTTCGGGATGGACGCCACCGCGCTGCGCCCGCGGATGGAGGAGGCGCTCGACGTCATCGTCCGCCTGCTGGCGGGGGAGACGGTCACCGCGAAGTCCGAGTGGTTCAACCTCCAGGAAGCGGTGCTGCAGCTCGCGCCCTACGGCGACCTCGAGACCTCGGTCGTCGGCACCGTCTCGCCGTCGGGACCGAAGCTCGCCGGTCGCTACGGGCTCGGGTTGCTCTCGCTGGCCGCCACCGATCCGACGGGCAACGACCAGCTGCCCGTGCACTGGGGGATCGTGCAGGAGGAGGCCGCGCGGCGCGGGCGCACCGTCGACCGCTCGCGGTGGCGGCTCATGGGCCCCATGCACATCGCCGAGACCGAGCAGCGGGCTCGCCGCAACTGCGACTACGGCCTGCGCTGGCAGTACGAGTACCTCTCGCACATCACGCCGTCGGCGATCGCGGTGCCGGACACCACCGACGAGCTCGCCGACGTCCTCAACTCCACCGGGCGCGGCGTCATCGGCACCCCGGACATGGCCGCCGCGCAGATCGAAAGACTCGTGGAGCGCTCCGGCGGCTTCGGCACCTACCTGTTCCAGGGCGCCGACTTCGCCAACTGGGCCGACACCCTGCGCAGCTACGAGCTGTTCGCCGAGGAGGTCATCCCGCAGTTCAACGGCCACCTCGCGCCGGTCATGAAGTCCTACGAGCACGTACTGGCCGAGACCGAAGCCAACCGTGCCGCTACCACCGCCGCCCGCTCCGCCGCCACCGCGCAGTGGCAGCACGAACGGGGACAGCACGAGCGCGGCGCGCGCTGAAGGAGATCTGATGTCCAGCGATACCGACGTGAGCAGTGCACCGGAGCTGCGTGCGTCCCGGTCCCGGGTCGTTGTCTCGTCCCTGCTCGGCTCGACGATCGAGTGGTTCGACTTCTACATCTACGGCGCCGCCAGCGCCCTGTACTTCGCCACCGAGTTCTTCCCGAACGCCGACCCGCTCGTCGGGGTGCTGGCGTCCTTCGCCGCGCTGGCGGGCGGCTTCCTCGTCCGCCCGATCGGCGGCCTGATCGGCGGGCACATCGGCGACCGGTACGGCCGCAAGAAGGTACTCGTCGCCAGCATGATCGTGATGGGGATCAGCACCGTACTGGTCGGACTGCTGCCCGGCTACGCGACGATCGGGGTCTGGGCGCCGCTGCTGCTGGTCGTGCTGCGGGTGGTGCAGGGCCTCGGCGCCGGGGCGGAGTGGGGCGGCGGCGTGCTCATGGTCGTGGAGCACTTCGCCAAGGGCCGCCGCGGATTCTGGGGCAGCATCGGTGTGCTGGGGGTCTACACCGGGATCACCCTGTCGACATTGCTGTTCTTCCTGCTGTCCCGGTTGCCCGCTGCCGATCAGGCGTGGGCGTGGCGGATCCCGTTCCTGTGCTCGGCCGTGCTCGTGGTCGTGGGTCTGTGGATCCGACTGGGGGTGGCGGAGAGCCCGCAGTTCGTCAAGCGAACCGAGCGGCCGCGGATCCCCGTGGTGGACCTGCTGCGCCGGCACTGGCCCCGGGTCCTGATCGCGATCGCGCTGGCCATCGGGCCCGCCGTGCCGTACCAGGTCTACGTGACGTTCGGGAACTCGTACGGCAAGCTCGTCGGCTTCGACGTCTCGACGCTGCTGCTGATGCAGTTCGTCGCCTCGGTGCTGGCCATGATCATGGCGCCGGCCTTCGGGGCGCTCTCGGACGTCGTCGGGCGGCGGCCGGTGGTGATCGCCGGCTGCGTCGTGCTGTGCCCGGCGGGGTTCTGGTTCTTCAGCGCGCTGAACGGCGGCACCGTCGTCGGTGCGATGACGGCGCTGGTGGTGCTGGAGATCGGGCACTCCGCGATCTACGGGCCACAGAGCGCCATGCTGTCCGAGCTGTTCGGCACGAGCACGCGCTACACCGGTGCGTCCCTCGCCTACCAGGTCGCGGGCGCCCTCTCCGGTCTCGCCCCGCTCATCTCGGCGGCACTGCTGTTCGCCGGTGGCGGGGCGCCGCACGTGACGCTCGTGCCGGCGTTGCTGTTGCTCACCTCGGCGGGTGCGGTGGTCGCGGCGCTGGCCGCCCCGGAGACGGCAAGAGCGCCGCTCGCACCCTGACCGGCTAACTCTCAACGGCGATGGTGAGGCCGCCGTCGACGACGATCGTCTGGCCCGTAACGTAGGAGGCGTCGGGCCCGGCCAGGAAGCCGATCACGCTCGCCACCTCCTCTGGCCTGCAGAGCCTGCTGAGGGGAACCCTAGCCGACAGCTCCCGCCCGCGAGCCTCGCCCATGCGAAGGTCGAAGCCCGCGGTGCGGACGTAGCCGGGGGCGACGGCGTTGACGCGGATGCCTAGCCCGGCCCACTCGACGGCGAGCACCCGGGTCAGCGAGACGACGCCGGCCTTCGCGGCGGCATACCCCGCTCGTCCCGCCATCCCGACCAGCGCTGCCACTGACGCCATGTTCACCACGGCGGGCGCAGGCGCGGCGCGCAGCAGCGGCAGGGCAGCGCGCGAGCAGCGCAGGGTGCCGCCGAGGTTGATCTCCAGTGCCGCGTGCCAGTCTCCGTCCGTCAGCGTCGCCACCGGGCCCGACACCGGCAGCCCGGCAATGTTCACCAGCGCGTCGAGCCGGCCGAACCGCTGCCTGACGGCGGCGAGCAGCGCGTCGACGTCGGCGGTGCGGGTCACGTCTGCGCCGACAGCAAGGGAGTCCGAACCGGGGCCGTCGAGCGCGGCGCGCTCCTTCTCGGCCCGTTCGCCGTCGAGATCGGCGAACGCGATCCGCCAGCCGCGTCGCCACAGCAGGATCGCTGTCGCGAGACCGATCCCGTTCGCCGCGCCGGTCACCAGCGCGACGTTCTCCCGGACCACCACGGGCACCTCCACGACGTTGAACAAATGTTTGCTTTCGCGCCTTCCGCCAGGCTAGCGTCGAGGGATGAGCAGCGCGACCACGTACACCGGGTTGCGGGTGGTGGAGCTGACCACGACCATCGCCGGCCCCTACTGCGCGATGATCCTGGGTGATCTCGGTGCGGATGTGATCAAGGTCGAGCGGCCCGGTGGCGGCGACGACGCGCGATCGATGCCACCGCATCGCACCACCCCGGACGGTCGCGACGAGAGTGCCGTTTTCCACGCCGTGAACCGCAACAAGCGCAGCGTCGTGCTCGACCTCAAGACTGACGCCGGCCGCGAGGCGTTCCTGCGGCTCGCCGATGGCGCCGACGTTGTCGTGCAGAGCTACCGGCCCGGCGCCGCCGACGCGCTGGGCGTCGGCTTCGACGTCGTGCGCGCCCGAAACCCGCGCGCGGTCTACTGCTCGGTCTCGGCCTTCGGCAGCTCCGGTGCCGCGGCCGGGCTGCCCGGCTACGACCCGCTCATCCAGGCCTTCTCGGGCCTGATGAGCATGACGGGGGAGCCGGGCGGCGCGCCCGTCCGGGTCGCTGCGTCGCTGATCGACCTGACCACCGGCATGTGGTCGGCGATGGCTGTGATGGCCGCACTCGTCCGGCGGGACGCGACGGGAGTGGGCGAGCACGTCGGCGCGACGCTGATCGACAGTGGCTACAACCTGTTGTGCCACCAGATCATCGGCATGTACGCGACCGGGGAGGTGCCCGGCCCGCTCGGCTCGGCGTCGCCCATCACCGCCCCCTACGAGACGTTCGCGACCTCCGACGGCTGGGTCATGATCGCGGCAGGCAACAACGGGCTCTGGGCGCGGTTGTGCACTGCCCTCGATGTTCCCAAGCTGCTCGCCGACGAGCGCCTCGCCGGCTCTGCGGGACGGGTCCGCCACCGAGACGAGGTGCACGCGGCGATCCAGGAACAGGTCGGAAAGCGCGACACGGCCGGCTGCCTGGCGTTGCTGCGCGGGGCGGGCGTGCCGGTCGGGCCGGTGCACGACCTGCGGCAGGCCGTCGAGCACCCCGTTGCCGTCGAGCGCGGCATTCTGGTGGGCGAGAGTGTCGACGAGCTCCCGCTCGTGCGCCTCCCGATCGACGACGACACCGCGCACTACCGTCGACCGCCTCGACTGGGCGAACACACGGCGGAGGTGCTGCACCAGGCCGGGTTCACCGCTGCCGAGGTCGCCGGCCTGGCCCAGGTCCAGCGCCCGCCTCGCGCGTAACCGCGCCCAGCTCTAGCGGACCCGAGGCGAGGCGGCTGGGATGAGTGGCCGGCGCTTGTAGGTGACGGTGCTGACCCGGTCAGCCGGCTCGGACGGGATCGCCCAGTCGTCGGGGGCGCCGGTCGTGCTGGGGTCGTGGGCGGCGGCGGCCTCGATGACGGCTTCGACGTCGGCGACGGCGATGGCGTTGAACCGGATGCCGGCCTTGCCCGGTCCGTCCACGGCGACGACGGCGTCTTCGGGGAAACCGCATGCTGGGGATCGAACAGTCGCTGCGCACGCTCGTGACCGAAGGTGCGCAGCAGGGAACCTGGGGTCCCGGGTCGACGTTGCCGACCGAACGTGCCCTTGTCGAGCAACTCGCCGCGCCCCGCAGTGCCATCCGCCGGGCCCTGGAATCACTCGAGCGCGACGGGCTGGTCATCCGCCACGTCGGACGCGGCACGTTCCTCACCGATGCCGTGCTCACGCAGGGTGAGGCTGCGCCCGCCGACACCGGTCCCGCTGAGATCATGCAGGTCCGCCTCCTGCTCGAACCCCAGGTGGCCACCCTCGCCTCCCGCGTCGCCAACCAGGCCGACCTCGACCGGATCGGCGAGTGCCTCGCCGCCGGCGGCGGGAGCACGGACTTCGAAGGCTTACACCTGCGCCGCTGGGCGGTTGGCCGGCTGCCGAGGTCCCTGGAGACATCATCGGGGGACGATCCTCCGCAGGCTGTAACGCTCCCGGCAGCCGACGAAACGCCGGGGGAGTGGTGTCCCTGGAGGTGTGTTCGGGTTATCGAACGACTGCTGCGATGGTATCGATATAGGTTGTGGAGCGGGCATTGCTCGGACTGAGTGGGTTAGGGTGGTTCCCACTCGTGCATCGGAAAATGACAGTACCGTGCTCATGCCGGTAGGGCTGGTCAGTCGCACTCGGCTGTACTGCATGATCGGCAGTTGCCGGTTGTTCTTGAACCGTCGATCGGGTCCGCCGTTCTTGTTGACGAACTTCCAGGTTGTACCGACGACGGCGGCGTCTCCGGGAAGGCGGCCGTCCTCGATGAACCTTTCGAGGTCGGCCGCAACCGACAGTTGGTCATACGACTGCTCGGCATACACCGACCCGTCCTTCACCAGGACCCTGTCGGGGAGCAGATAGACCCATCGGGACGACGACTGCAAGGTGGGAATCGCGATGTTGCCGGCCATGTGCGGTGGACCTGCGTAGTTGTCGCAGATCAGGTGCACGTCCAGCTCGGCGGGCACGGTCTTGTCGATCGTGATCAGGAAACGTGCGGAACTCGATAGCGCGGTGCTTGCGGTGCAGCTCGCCCAGCGGGCCGCGCAGCCGGGGAGCCCCCTCGCGAGCGGAGACCAGCTTGCGGAGGGGGTTTCAACCGAGATGCGGCTTCGCTCCGTGTCAGGCCCGGACCGTCCTCTCCAGCGCGGGCTGGTCCACGTCGACCGTCGCGCGTCGGGTGGCCCAGCCTTCCGCGACGTGCGCGACGGCGCGGATCACGGCAAGGCACAGCGCCACCGACAACGCTGCGGCCCCCCATCTGGCGATCTCGGGCAGGTCGGAATAGTTGGAGACGTAGAGCGGCCAGGTCGTGGCGGCGAAGGTCAGGGGCAGGGCCGCCACGATCCGGGACCCCGCGCCCATGTTCGAGACGAACACGTAGTAGATCAGCGCTAACACCAGTGGCATCGCTGCCATCTGCACCGTTCCGCCACCGAGGTGGCCCCGCCATGCGGTCTGGCCGTAGTACGCCCACGCGTGTAGCCCCGCAGCGTTGATGATCTCTGTTGCGGCGACCGACGCGCACAGGCCGGCTGCGATCAGATAGAGGGTCCGGCGGGGCAAGCCGGCGTGCATGCGCCGCATCACCACGTAGGGAACGAGACCGACCCAGGGGATGTAGCCGATGACGAGGAACCACGGGATCGAGCGGCCGAAAGCCGTATAGGCGACTGCCGCCGGTGGCAGAACCGGATAGCCGATCTTCGCCAGCACATCGAAGATCGGTTCGTTGAAGGCACAGATCATCGCGCCGACGCAGGCGGCCACCGGCAGCGGGTCGCGGTTCCGGACGGCGAGACGGGTGGCGAGGACCACAGCGACGAGGGCGACGCTGCCGAACATCGCCAGGGCGAAGGTGGGATCGAGCGGCATCTCGTAGACAGGTGGATCAGGGATCGAGGACATGCGGACCTCCGACGTGGGCGGGTGACGAGCGGAGCGGCCACGGCCGGGTCGCTCGGTAGTGCCCGCAGGATGCGGAGCCAATGTCGACGGCCGGACAGTTGCCTCCGCGAACTGTAGGGCGAGATCCGGTCCTGATCAAGACATTGCGTACCATACCGGCACATCTGATACGCACTCTCTACTTGAGAACGTCGGCGATGCCAGCGCGTCAGGGGCCCCACACGCGACCTCTGAGGTCCCAATCCAACGAGGACGCCCGCGTAGGATTTGCGGCCCGCCCGCACTCGAGCACATCCGGCGACATCCAGCCTCTGAAGATGCGTAGTACAACAGCCTCGCCGGTACGCATCGAAGCATTTTCGCTCAGGCCGCTCGCGGTGCACCTGATCGACCAGCTCGTCGGCGTTCCGCACGAGGTGAGCAGGCCACGACACGCTCGAAGCCCGGGCCGGCCGGTTCCCGACGGATCTGCCCCTCACCTCCGCCATCACCGCCCCGTCGTCGCCGAATCCGACCCCAGCGCCCGCCGCTGACGAGACCGTGTGCGCCTCGCCGGGCCGTGCGGCCGGCGCGCTCAGGCTGGGAAATGCTTGAGAAAGGGGTCGAAGCGGACGATGTCGATCATCTCGAGGACATCGACGTCGAGGACGCCGTTCAGACTGCGCACCGATCGCTGCACGATGCCGACCAGCTGCGCGTGATCGGCCACCGCGAGGACCACGTGCAGGTCGGCGCTCCCGATCGTGGTCGCCGCAACGGCGACCTCGGCGATCGTCGACACCTTGCTGGTGACCTCGTGAAGCAGGTCGCGACGGACCTGGATCGCGAGATGGGCGATCAGGCCGGCCATCCCCACCGCGACCGGGTTGACCATCGCCACCAACTTGACCAGTTTGGCGTCCAGCAACCGTCCCAGACGCGTCCGCACTGTCCCTTCCGACACCGACAGCGTGCGACTGATCCGGCGGTTGGACTGACGACCGTCCTCCATCAGCAACTCGACGATCGCGACATCGAGGGCGTCCATCGACACGACCGGCCGTGGCAGGCGGAGGTCCTCCGTTCCTACGGCGAGGAAGGTCGTCTCCCCGAGCATCGTGACCGTGGTGGCCAGAGCGATGTCCGCGGCGACGCGGGAGATCCCCTCGACGGCATCCAGCCTGGCGCCGAGGAGATCTCGCACCTCCGCCCTGTCCGCGACGAGGAAGTAGCCCAGGACGTCGGCGGCGCCGAACACCGCACTCGCCGCGATGCACCCGGGCACCGCGCCCACCTGCCTCGCGACCTCGACGGGGTCCCGACCCGTCACGGTGATCCGACAGATCACGAACCAGTCGTACCCGGCCGCCTCCCAGTCGATGACGGCCGTGAAGACCAGGATGTTCTTCGCCACCAGGCGTCGCAGGCGAGAACCGACGGTCACCTCGCTGACGGCAACCATGCCGGCGAGCGCACGATTGCCGAGCCTGCCGTTCTGCATGAGGTGCGAGACGAGCTGCAGGTCGAGCGCGTCTAGCGTGGGGGGCTCCACAGTGGGCGACGACGGCGCCGACCCGACGTCCTTGATCCGTGCAGGAAGCCGGACGCGGACCGCGCGCTCGTCCCCGTCCGTCACGTTCGGGCCACATCCCCTCGGTCGATGTCGACGATCGTAGTTGGCCGCCCTCCGACCGGAGCCCGGCGATGACCGTAGCGCGCACTGGTCACCGGGCTCGGCGACTCGGCGCGTCGACGTGCCGCGCGGCCGAACCCGTCCGGGACGGAGGCGCCCGCCCCTCCACCGTCCCGACCCGGGTCAACGAGGCCCGGCAACCGTGACGACGTCGCCCGCGGACGTCAAGGAGGACAGGCTCGGTATTCTTTGCAGGAATGGACGCCATGGGTTATTGGCATTAGCTCAACGGTTGCAGCGGTGCTAGCCTGGTTTCGCGGCCGGTTTCGACGTCGAATAATGGTGAGATTGCGAATCGGGCATCGGTGCGCGAATCGCGGAATCGAGGACTGATGAGTGCTGGCGGGAATGCGCTTGCGGATCGGGCCGGCGAGCGCCGGCTCGAGGCCCTCATCGAGCGGCACGCCGCCCGCGAGCCTGCTGCGGTGAATTCCCAGCAGATCCTCGTCCAGGGGGGATCGGTGCTGTCGATGGACAGCGGTGTGGGCGACTTCGCCGTCGGTGACGTGTTGATCGTCGGGGACCGGATCGCCGAGGTCGGGGCCGCGATCTCCGCGCCGGGCGCGGTCGTCATCGACGCGCGCGACCACATCGTCATGCCGGGCTTCTGCGACCCGCACATCCACTGCTGGGAAGGCTCACTCGGCCGGATCATCCCCGAGAACATCCCCCAGACGACCGAGGACGCCGTCGGTGGGGCACCGGTCTCGGGCCGCAGCTACATGTACGCCGCACACCGGGCGTTCGGGCCGGCGTGCCGACCCGAGGACATCTACGCGGGAACGCTGATCACGCTGCTGGCCGCGCTCAACGGTGGGATCACCACCGTCGTCGACAACATGCACAACGCCCGCTCGCCCGAGCATTCGGACGCCGGGATCGAGGCGCTCCTCGAGTCCGGATTGCGGGGTGTGCACGCCGTCGGGCGCCCCCGCGCGGGAGCCTGGGCCGAGTCGTTCCCCGCGGATGCCCGGCGGCTGCGGGACCGGTACTTCCGCGGCGCCGACGACCTGTGCTCGATGCGGCTGTACGCGGCCGGTTCCGACAATCTCACCGACCTCCTACCTATTCGCAAGGAGCTCGATCTCTGGTTCTCCTTCGACAGCGGGATCGAGAAGCAGGATCTCGCGGCGTTGTACACGGACGGTTCTTTCGACGGGCGGGAGGCGATCAACCACGCGAACTTCCTCGCACCCGAGCAGCGACGGCACGTGATCGACAACGGTGCGCAGGTGAATGTGTGTCCGCGCATCGAGAGCCAGTTCCGGTACGGCCGGATTCCCTACAACGAGTGGGTCGAACAGGGGCTGCGGCCGGGCCTGAGCAACGACAACCCGATGACCTACGCGATCGACATGTTCGCCGAGATGCGCACGCTCTACCAGATGCAGCGGGTCGACCAGCACCGCTGCGGGAGCGTCTCGGCCACGCTGCGGGAGATCCTGCAGTCCGCCACGCAGCAGGGCGCGAACAACTGCGGCGTGGGGGACGTCGCGGGCTCCCTGACGCCGGGCAAGAAGGCCGACCTCATCCTCGTCGACACCTCGGCGCCGCACCTGTTCCCGCGCAACAACGTGCTGGCCTCTGTCGTACAGGGCGCCGGGGTCGAGTCCGTCACCGCCGTGCTGGTGAACGGCCGGGTCGTCAAGTGGGACGGCCGCCTGATCGGCGTCGACCTGGACCGGGCCCGGCGCCGGGTGCAGGAGTCCCACGATCACCTGATCGACGCCGTGAACTGGCCGCACGCTGCCGTCGACTTCGACGACTGACCCGACGGGCCGGTCGGCTCCACCGCCTCGCGTGCCTCGGTGTCCGCCCGACGGCGACGCACTCACAGAAGGATGCTCTGCAATGACGCGATCATCGTCGGCCGAGGCCGAACGGAGAGCCAGGCGCAACATCCGCCTGGGTTCGTTGGGCGCCGCTCTCGAGTACTACGACTTCGTCGTCTACCTCTACGTGGCGACCCTGATCGGCCAGGCCTTCTTCCCGGCGGACCTGTCGCCGACGATGCGGCTGCTCCAGACCCTCGGCGTCTACTCGATCGGCCTGCTGATCAGGCCGGTCGCGGGAATCCTCATCGCCCGGGTGGCCGACCGGGTGGGACGCAAGCGCATGTTCATCCTGACCGTCGCCGTGATGTCGGTGGCCACGCTGCTCATCGGGTTGCTGCCGACCTACGACCACATCGGCTGGCCCGCGCCGGTGCTGCTGTTGCTGCTGCGCGTCGCCCAGGGCTGCGCGGTGGGGGGCGAGCTCCCCGCGGCCGCGGTCTTCGTCACCGAGCACGCCCGGCCGGACGGTGTCGCGCGGGCGGGTGCGTTCCAGCAGATGACGGCGTACAGCGGGTTCCTGCTCGGCGCAGGGGCGGCGTTCGTGGCGGGTCTCGTGGCGACGCACCTGACGCCGGACCTGCCTTCGCTCGCATGGCGTCTCCCATTCCTCGTCGGCGGGTTGCTCGGTGTCGTGTCGATCTACCTCAGGCGCCGGATCGACGAGACGCCGGCGTTCGTCAGCGAGACCGTCGAGGAGGGGCGGCGTCCGGCTGCGCCGGTTCGTGAGGTGCTCGGCAGGCACCGCAGGTCGGTCCTGTTCGCGGTCCTGCTCGTCGTCGCGCTGACGCTGGTCAACATCACCTACTTCAACTTCTGGGCGATCTACCTCCAGACTGCTCTCGGCTACACCCCGACGACGGCGCTGATCGCCAGCCTGATCTCGATCGCGGGAGCGATGGCGTCCATGCCCGCCTGGGGCTACGTCGCTGACCGGTACGGCTGGAGCCGGATGCTGTTCTGGGCGGGAGTGTCGACCGCGGCGACGACGGTGCTGCTGCTGATGGTCGTCCCCACGCTGCCTCCGGGGTCGGAACTCGCCGTGTGGATCCAGCTGCCCGCCGCGTTGACGGCGGGTGGGATCGCGGCCGCCGTCCCGGGCATGGTCTCGGTGGTCTTCCCGACCGAGGTGCGCCAGACCGGCTACTCGGTCCCGTACAACATCGTCGTCGCCGTACTGGGCGGCTTCCTCAACCTGATCCTGGTGTGGTTGGTGGCGAGCGTCGGCCTCGGGGCGCCGATGTACGTCGTGCTGGTCGCGTGCATCCTGACGATCGTCGCGTCCTTCGCCGTCCTGCGGGTCCCCATCCATCTCGGCCGGGGCGCCCGGCCGGTCGGTGGGTTCTCGACGGCCGCTGTCGCCACGACCGCCGGCGACGCGGCGGTGACCGGATGAGGTGGGTCACCTACGAGGCGGGCGACGGCGTCCGCACCGGCGTCATCGACGGAGAGTCCGTTCGTGGGCTCGCCGCGGGCGCGACCCTGGAGGGACTGCTGGCCGACGACGCTCTCGCCGAGGCGGGAGAGGACGCGCGGCGTGCGCCCGCAGAGGTCCGGGGGCTGGACGCGGTTCGGCTGCTCGCCCCGTTGCGCCGTCCGCCGTCGGTGCGGGACGGCCTGTGCTTCCTCGACCACCTCCGCGGGTGCTACAAGGCACTCGGCCGCGACGTCGAGCTGGCCGAGGTGTGGTCGCAGAGCCCGGCCTTCTACTTCGCGAACGCGGACGCGATCGTCGGGCCGTACGACGACGTCCCGATCGCGCCGGGTTCGACGATGTTCGACCTCGAGCTGGAGGTCGGGGCGGTGATCGGGCGCGGCGGCCGTGACCTGCACCCGGACCGGGCCGAGGAGCACATCGCCGGATTCACCCTCTACAACGACTGGACCGCGCGGGACCACCAGGTCGTGGACATGGCCCAGGGCATCGGCATGGCGAAGAGCAAGGACAGCGCGATCACGCTGGGGCCGGCGCTGGTCACCGTCGACGAGCTCGAACCGCACCGCCGCGACGGGCGGCTGGTGCTCGAGCTGTCCGCGACGGTCAACGGTGTCGAGCTGACTCGCGACACCCTCGACCGGATGGACTGGACCTTCGGCGAGCTCCTCGCCTACATCTCGCGGGGGACCGACCTGCGGCCCGGGGCGGTGATCGGGTCCGGCACGGTTCCCGGTGGCTGCCTGCTCGAGCACGTCGACACCGCCGAACTCGGGGACTTCACGGGCTGGCTGCAGCCGGGGGACGTGGTGGGCCTCAGCGGGGTCGGGCTGGGGGAGACGCGGCAGACGGTGACCGAGGGGATCGACGTCGTGCCGCTGCGCGCCGCCGGCCGACCGCGCTGACCAGGGAAGGACGAACTCGATGAGCTTCAGTTTCCGGCGGGTCGTGACCGGCCACTCCGAGGACGGGAAGGCCGTCGTCAGGTCCGACGAGATCGTGGGCTCGGCTCCGCGCCTGCCCGGCTACGAGGCGCGGGTCGTGTGGTGCACGGGGCAGCTCCCCGCCAGCAACGACGAGGACGGCTTCGACGACGGCACCCCCGGTCCCCGGGGCGCACGGGTGCTCTTCCGCGTCGCGGAGTTCGATCCGGCGGCGGCCGAGCACACGAACATGCACCGCACCGAGACCCAGGACGTCGCCCTGGTGCTCTCGGGTCGGCTGGACATGGTCCTCGACAGCGGTGAGGTCGTCGAGCAGCTGACCGCGGGCGACGTCCTCGTCCAGCGGGGCACCATGCACTCCTGGGTCGCCCGGGGCGACGAGCCGGTCCGGGTGCTGTTCGTGCTGATCGACGCGCTGCCCGTACGGATCGGCGACGTCGTCCTCCGGGAGGACCTGTCGGCGCTGGCCGGACGGGCCTCGCCCATGCCGCAGGGCGGCGACCCCGGATGACGGGCTCGCCGGGTGCGCCGCGGTTCACCGCGGTGGACGTCCACGCGCACCACCTGGGGCCGGGGCTCCCCGCCCTGCCCAGCGGAGCACCGCGACTCGTCCTGGAGGACGGCGGCGGACGGATCGTGCGGGGGGACGGCGGCTCCCGTGCCGTGCCGCCGGCGCTGTGGCACCTCCCGACGCGGTTGGCGGAGATGGACCGGGTGGGCCTGTCCCATCAGGTGATCTCGCCGGTCCCGGAGATCATGGAGCAGGCGTGGACGGACGATCCCGCCTACGCCCGCGCCGTGAACGACGCGATCGCGACGGCCTGCCGGGCGGCGGACGGTCGGCTGATCGGCCTCGGGTGCCTGCCCCGGTCCGATCCGGCGACCGAGCTGGCCCGGTGCCTGGACCTCGGCCTGCGCGGTGTCGAGATCGGCACCCGGATGGACGGCCACGACCTGGACGCCGCGCAGCCGTCGGTGGTGTGGACGATCTGCGAAGAGGCGGCCGCATGCGTCCTCGTGCATCCCGTCGATCGCGGGCGCGGGGTGCTGCACCGGTCCGGGCCGCAGCTCGAGATCGGGCTCGGCATGCCGGTGGACGCCGCGGCCGCGGCGTTCGCTCTGGTGTTCGGGGGCGTCCTGGAGCGGCATCCCGGCCTGCGCGTCGCGCTCACCCACGGGTGTGGTGCCTTTCCGTGGGTCTATCCACGGCTGCGGATGGCGGCGGACGACGGTGTCCCCGACCGGTGGGACGCCCTGGTGCGGAGGATGTTCGTCGACACGCTGGTCCTGGATCCCGAGCAGGTGCCGCTGCTCGCGCACCGGTTCGGGGCCGATCGGCTGCTCCTGGGGACCGACAGCCCGTTCCTGCCGGAACAGCTCGACGAGGCGGCGCGGATCGCCGATGCCCTGCCGGACCCGTGGCGTCGCGCGGTAGCGGTGCACAACGCTCTCGCCTTTCTCGGTCTTCCTCCGGATCCCCACCGGGGCGACGATCCGTTCCACACACCCGACCCGAGGAGGAGTCCTTGCCGGACATCGAAGACACCGTCGGGCGCTGGCTGAGCGAGTACGCCGCGCCCGGGGCGACCGTCGCGACCCTGCTGTGCGACCGACACGACCCCGACGCCGTCGCGTTCCGGTTCGTGGACGAGGGCCTGGCCGGTACGACCATGACCTACGGCGAGCTCGCCGACCGGTCCCGGCGGCTCGCGACGGCCCTCGCCGAGCGCGGGGTGAAGCGCGCGGAGCGGGTGGCTGTGCTGATGTCCAAGCGGCCCGAGCTCGTCGTCACCCTGCTGGCGATCTGGCGGCTGGGCGCCGTGCACGTGCCGCTGTTCACGGCCTTCGCCGACGGCGCGATCCGTCTGCGGGTGGAGAGCGCGGCGGCGCGGCTGGTCGTCACCGAGCCGGAGCAGCGGGCGAAGCTCGACTCCCTCGCGGGCGTCGACGTGATCGAGACCGGCGTGGACTTCGACCGCCTCGTCGCCGACAGCACCCCGTCGACCACGTCCGAGGTCGTCGGCGGCGACGGCGCCTTCCTGCAGCTCTACACCAGCGGTACGACCGGGAAGCCGAAAGGCGTCGTCGTGCCCGTGCGAGCCCTCGCCGCCTTCCACAGCTATCTGCACTACGGGCTCGACGTGCAGGCGGGGGACGTCTACTGGAACGCGGCGGACCCCGGCTGGGCCTACGGGCTCTACTACGGCATCGTCGCGCCGCTCGTGGGCGGGCGGGCCAACCTGCTCTCCCGCGGGGCGTTCACCCCGGAGTCGACGGCGGCGGTGATGCAGGGGTTCGGCGTCACCAACTTCGCCGGCGCCC
Organism: Pseudonocardia sp. GCM10023141; assembly: GCF_042653605.1. Lineage (NCBI taxonomy): Bacteria > Bacillati > Actinomycetota > Actinomycetes > Pseudonocardiales > Pseudonocardiaceae > Pseudonocardia > Pseudonocardia sp. GCM10023141. The sequence goes on along the minus strand of NZ_JBHSIR010000062.1, from coordinate 85,068 downwards.
CCACGATGTATCGGGCGATGAGCAAGTCGGCGGCAACCGGCCGGATCGCGCTGCGCCGGGCCTCGTCGGCCGGGGAGCCGCTCACCCCGGACGTGGTGGAGTGGGGGGAGACGACCTTCGGGGTCCCGATCGGGGACCACTACGGCCAGACCGAGCTGGGCATGGTCATCGGCAACCACTGGCACGACGACGTCGTGCGGCCCATCCGGGCCGGCTCGATGGGACGTCCGCTACCCGGCTTCGTCGCCGGCCTGGTGGACGGCCAGATCGCGATCGACGCGTCCGCGAGCCCGCTGTTCTGGTTCGACGGCTACCAGCACGAGCCGGACAGGACGGCCGAGCGCTTCGCCGAGGCCGGACGGTGGTACCTCACCGGCGACACCGGCCGTGCGGATGACGACGGGTACTACTTCTTCACCGCCCGCGACGACGACGTCATCCTGGCGTCGGGGTACCGCATCGGTCCCTTCGACGTCGAGAGCGTGCTGATCACCCATCCCGCCGTCACCGACGTCGCCGTGGTCGGCAGGCCGGACCCCGAGGGCATCCGCGGGGAGATCGTCGAGGCGTTCGTCGTCACGAGCGCGTCGCCCGATGCGCGCGACGCGCTGGCCCGGGACCTCCAGACCCTCGTCCGGGACACCTACTCGCGCCACGCCTACCCGCGGGTCGTCCACTTCGTCGAGGCGCTGCCGAAGACGCCGAGCGGCAAGATCCAGCGGTTCCTGCTGCGGCGCGGCTGAACGCCCCACCCTGTCGGCGGTGGACCGTTCCGGCAGCATTCCTGGATGGAATACGGTCGCGACGGTGGCGCAGATCCGCCAGGAACGGGTGACGCGATGGACGTGCGGCAGTTCCAGTCCTTCTCGGCGATCGTGCGCGAGGGGAGCTTCAGTCGCGCGGCCCGGAAGCTGCACGTCGGCCAGCCGGCGCTCAGCAAGCAGATCCAGGCGCTCGAGCGGGAGCTGGGCGTCGAGCTGCTGGTCCGGCTGCCCGACGGCGTCCGCCCGACGGTCGCCGGCACCCGTCTGTACGAGATGGCCCAGACCCTCCTCACCTACTTCGACGACATCAGGTCGGCGGTGCGGGAGGCTGCCACGTCGCTGGTCGGCACCGTGCGACTCGGCCTGTCACCGTCACTCGTCTCCGCACTGGCGGGCTACCTCGAGGCGAGGTTCGCCGAGGAGCATCCGCAGGCCCGCGTCGAGATCGTCGAGGCGCTGCCGATGTTCCTCGGGGAGCGGGTCGAGGAGGGACGGCTGGATCTCGGCATCTTCACCCACCAGTCCGAGCACACGAACCCGCACCTGTCGGTCACCGAGATCGGATCCGACGAGATGCTGCTCGTGGGGAAGCCGGGCACGCTCTGCGGCATCGGGGACCACGTCACCCCGAGCGTGCTCCAGTCCCTCCGGCTGGTCCTGACCCCGGGATTCCGCGATCTCCTGCTCGCGAGCGTGGAGCCGGGCCAGGTGCCGGGCGACATCGGTTCCCGGACCGACTCCATCCATCTGGTGCGAGACATCGTGGCCCGGGGTGAGTACTGCTCCGTCCTGCCGTACACCTTCGTCCGGGACGACCTGGACGCAGGCATCCTCACGGCGATGGCGTTCGCGCCCGTGTTGGAGCGACAACTCGTGGCGGTGACCCGTGCGGGACGCCAGCCCGCGCCCGCCGTGCGTGTCGTCATCGAGATGAGCCGTGTCCGGCTCGGCGAGCTCGCCGAGCACCGTCGATCGACTCGACCAGGTCCAGTCGGGTCTAGCGGTCATGGCGCAGATCTCGCGTTCTGAATCACTGCGCCGAGGCCGAGCCGCCGACGACCATGGGCGAATGCCGGGACGATCACGCGCTCGCCCGGTCGAGGACGACGGCGAACTCGACGGTGCGGAAGGGGTTGGGCATGCCCGACTCGGCGGCCCGGGCCGGGTCGTCGATCGTCGGGAACTCCCGCACGAGGCTCTCCTTCACCCCGAACACGGCGTCGGAGTCGAGGTAGGGGCTGCCGTCGACGAACAGGTGCGTGGTCACGGTGCGCATCCCCGGCGCCGAGACCTCGAAGTGGATGTGCGCGGGTCGGTTCGGGTGCCGGGACGTGGCCTGCAGCAGCGTGCCGACCGTGCCGTCGGACGGGATCGGGTAGTACCGCGGGACGATCGTGCGGAACCAGAACCGGCCCTGCTCGTCGGTGGTGAACAGGCCCCGGAGGTTGTCCTCGGCCGCGAGATCGGGCTGCTGGACGTCGTAGGAGCCATCGGCGTCCGCCTGCCAGACATCGACGCTCGCCCCCGGCAGGGGGCGTCCGTGCGCGTCGGTGACGGTGCCTTCCACCAGGCAGGGGTCGCCCTCGGCGGCGCCGCAGATGCGCGCGCCGAGCTCGCGTGGGGGCGAGTCGACCATGTGGAACGGTCCCTCGACCGTCGTCTCGGTCAGCACCCCGTCGGAGCGGTTGTTGATCGTCTCGACCAGCATGGAGGCTCCCAGCACGTCGGACAGCAGGATGAACTCCTGCCTGGTGTCGGTGCACAGCCGGCCGGTCTCGGTGAGGTACCGGATCGCGGTCTCCCACTCGGCCCGCGTGAGCTGGACGTCCTTGATGAACTCGTGCAGGTGCCGGACGAGCGAGACGATGACGCGCCGCAGCCGCGGGTCGGGGGTCGAGGCGAAGCTCGCCGCCACGACCTCCACGGACCGAGCTTCGGAGAACAGCTCGCCTGCCTTGGCCGCGGTGCGGTCCGGTTCGTCGTCCATGGTGTCCTCCTGGCGGCCTGCGAGCGTGCGGGATGCCGGCCGATTGTCGGCAGGCGCGGAGGCTCGCCACATCACGCATTCACGCGATGTGCGCTACCCGGGTCGGCGGCCGTGCGTCAGCGCCATGCGGGTCAGCTCGACGCGGGTGTTGATGTCGAGCTTGGTGAACGCATGGCGCAGGTGCGTGCCCACGGTGTGGATCGAGACGTGGAGCTGCTCGGCGATCGCGCGGTTGGTGTGCCCGTCGGCGACGAGTGCGGCGACCCGCAGTTCCGAGGCGGTCAGGCTGCCCCACCCCGACGCGGGGCGCTGCGCTGTCCCCGTGGCGGCGATCCGCGGGTGCGTGGACCCGGTGGCGGCGGTGACGACCGCGTGCTGGTCACGCGCGGCGCGGGCGATCTCGGTGAGCGCGCCGCGGACCCGACCGCGCGACCGGTCGGGATCGACGAGGCTGGGCCACACCGTCGGCGCCAGCGACATCATCCGGGCCACGTTGGCGTGCCGGTCGAGCCAGCGGCGGGCCTCGTCCGCCCCGTCGGGAGCCAGCCGGACCTGCGCGGCCGCCGTCCAGATGTCGTAGGTGCCGGGCCGTCGGGGGAGCGTCCGGCCGTCGAGGACCCGCCGTGCAGCCGCGTCCCGGCCACGCTCGGCCTCGATGATCGCCAGTACGGCCTGGGTGAGCTGCCGCGGACGGACCATGTCCAGACGGGTCGCGGCGTCCAGCGCGGTCTCGGCCTCAGCGGCCGCGTCGTCCAGCTCGTGCCGCATCCACCGCTCGATCGCTCGCACGGTGTGCCAGTACGGCGCCGACCATCCCAGACCGCGCCGCTCGTAGTGGCGCTGCCCGTCGAGCAGGAGCTCCGACGCCTCGTCGAACCGGTCGGACGACAGCAGCACCGTGGCCAGCCAGAGCTCCGGGATCCGGGGGGCGTGCAGCGGCCGGGTGGCCGAGACCTCGACCCCGGACGCCGCCTGCTCGGCCAGGTGCAGCGCGGTCGTCACCTCGGCCCGGCCGAACGCCAGCTGCGAGGCGAACAGGTCGGCGCTGACCCGCGTCGCCGGGTCCGGGCTGCTGCGCGCGGCGCTCAGGATCGGGCGGGAGACGTGCTCGGCGGCGTCGACCTCGCCCAGGTTGACGTGGCCCGCCGAGCGGATCTTGAGCAGCGCGAGTTGCACATGGCCGTCGACGGCGGGGAGGGCCAGCGCGCGCGTCACGTGCTCCATCGCCGCGATGTCGTCGCCCGCGGCCTGGTGGAGATGGGCGGAGACGAGCCGCAGCCGGGCCTCCTCGCGGGTGGTGAGTCCACTCACCGCCAGGCGCTCCAGCATCGACAGCGCTTCACCGGCCCGGCTGGTCCTGCCGAGGTGCGTGGCCCCGGTGATGACGAACTCGACGTGGTGCGGATCCGGTGACGGGTAGAGCCCGCTGATACGGAAGGCGAGTTCGGCGGCGTCCTCCGGGGAGACCGCGGCCAGCCGCCCGATCGCGCCGCGGACCACGGCCAGATCCGCCGTCGAGAGCCGCCCGGTCGAGCGGGACAGGTGCCAGACGGCCTTGACCTCCTCGCCCGGCCACGCCAGCCGGCACCGGGCGATCTCGTGGTGCAGTGCGCGCCGCACGGAGGAGGGGAGCGCGACGTAGAGCCGGTCTCGGTAGCGCAGATCGGCGAACCGCAGGGCCGCGCCGCGGTCCACGAGCACGCCCTCGGCCAACGCGCTGTCGATCTCACCGAGGATGCTGCCCACCGGGCGGCCGAGCACCTGCGCGGCCAGCTGCGGGTCGAACTCCGCCCCGATGACGGCCCCGACCTGCAGCAGCGCGACCCGATCGCTGCCGGTCGCCGGCCGCTCCGGCGTGTCCGCGGGCACCGTGAGCGCACCCAGCCGCTCCAGCGGTGCGATGGCCCGATCGGCTCGTGCGTCGCCTGCCGCCAGCCCGATCACCCATCCGATCGGGAGATGTCCCAGCTGTTCGGGAACGGTGCGGAGGGCGAGGAGGGTCCCCGGGTCGGTCCACCCCGCGTCCTCGACGATGACCACGACCGGAGCGCTCTGCGCCGCTGCGTCGAGCAGCTCGGCCACCCGGTTGGCGATCGCGCCGCCGTCGCCGACCGGGTGCTCGGATCCGGTCAGCGCATCGAGGAGGCGTGGTCGGGCCGAGAGCTGGTCGCTCTCGACCGCCCCGACCGTGACGGTGCGGTACCCCGCACCGCTCGCCGCGGTCCGCAGCTCGGCGAACACTCCCGAGGCGCGGGTCGCCGGATCCAGGTGGACGACGAGGACGGACGGCGTGCCCCGGTGCAGGCGGCGCAGCGCCTCGGCGATCTGGGCCGACCCGGCGGACATCGCGCCAGCATGCCCGTCCGCGCCGCGTCGGTGCACCGGCCGATCGTGGCCTTTCACCCGGGTGAAAGGCCGCGACCGGCGGGGATCTCACCCCGACCGCGATGACACTCCCGGCGACCCGAGAGCCCGACAGGCAAGGACGCCCCATGCGAACTGGCAAGCAGTACCTGGAAGCGCTCGACGACGGCCGCCGCGTGTGGGTCGGTGACGAGCTCGTCGACAACGTCGCGACCCACCCCAAGACGCGCGCCTTCGCCCAGCTGACCGCGGACTTCTACGACCTGCACCACCGTCTCGACCTCGAGGACGTGATGACCTTCGTCGACGACGACGGCGTCCGCCGCTCGATGATGTGGTTCAAGAACACCGACAAGGCCGGCCTCAAGCGCAAGCGGCACTACCACGAGACCGTCGTCCGGCTGCTCGGTGCCGGCTCGGCGCCGCGATCCCCTGATGTCAACAACTCCGTGCTGCGCACCTACGTCGACGACCCCGCACCGTGGAGCGATCAGTCCATCGGCACCGACGGGCGCGACCTGACCGCTGGCATCCTCGATTTCTTCGAGGAGATGCGCGCGGGCGACCTCAACGCCGCCATCGCCTTCGTCGATCCGCAGACCGACCGCTCCCGCGAGTCCGCGCAGGCGGAGTCCCCGGCGCTGCGCGTGGTCTCGCGATCGGACGACGGCATCGTCGTGACGGGGGTCAAGGCCATCGCCACCGGCGCCGTGTTCTGCGACGTGCTCAACGTCGGGGTGTTCTTCCGGCCCGGCATCCCGCAGGAGCAGATCATCTTCGCGGCGGTGCCGGCGAACGCCCCCGGCGTCACGATGGTCTCGCGCGAGAGCAACGTGCGCGACGGGGAGACCGTTGAGCACCCGATGGCGTCGCAGGGCGACGAGCTCGACACGACGGTCATCTTCGAAGAGGTCTTCATCCCGTGGAACCGGGTGTTCCACCTCGGCAACCCGGCGCACGCGTCGTACTACCCCCAGCGGGTGTTCGACTGGGTCCACTACCAGGGTCTCGTGCGGGAGATGGTCCGCGCGGAGCTGATGCTCGGGCTCGCGCTGCTGATCACCGAGCACACCGGCGTCGGTCAGCTGCCACCGGTGGCGGCGCGGGTCTCCCAGTTCGCCGGTTTCCATCAGACGCTGAAGGCGCACCTGGTCGGCTGCGAGGACGAGGGTTTCCTGACCCCGGGCGGGACCTACAAGCCCAACGTGCTGATGTTCGACTTCGGCCGCGCCTACTACCTCGAGAACATCGCGCGGCTGAGCGCGGAGCTGGTCGATCTCGCCGGCCGGGCCGCGCTGGTGTTCCCGACCGAGGGCCAGTGGCAGCAGCCGCAGCTGCGGCCGTGGCTCGAAGCCCTGCACACGGGTCCGGTCGGCCGGCCCTACGACCGACTGAAGATCAGCAGGGTCATCCGCGACCTGTTCCAGTCGGACTGGGGCGACCGCATGGCGACGTTCGAGAACTTCAACGGCACCCCGCTGCTGACGATCCGCACGTTCACCATGCGGCGGGCCGAACTCTCCGCCGCAGGCCCGATCGCCGATCTCGCCCGGCAGATCTGCGGCATCGAGACGGTGCGCGCCGACGACAACGACAACGACCGGACCGAGTACCTGACACAGGCGGAGTACGCGCGCCGGCAGGACAGCGCGGCGGCGGTCTGACCCAGGCCCCTCAGCGCTGCATCGAGCCCCACGATCGGGCGGCTGCGACTGCGCCCGCCCGATCGTGGACACCCAGCTTGCGGAAGATCGCCCGGACCTGGCTCTTGACCGTGTTGTGCGAGACGTAGAGCTCGGCGGCGATCTCCCGCAGGGTCAACGGGCCGCACAGCGCGCGCAGCACCCGCCGCTCGCGCACCGACAGGTCGGCCGGCGCTGCGCGCGGCCGTGTCGGCGACGTATCGAGGGATCCGAGGATCTCCCGGGCACGGGCCCGGGTCCGCTGCTCCAGCTCGTCGGGGTAGCCGCCGAGCACCGCCAGCGCCTCGGCAGCGGCGTCGCGCGCGCCACGAGCGGCACCGGCGGACAGGTGTGCGGTCGCCAGCGCGAGGTGGGCGTTCGCCACCACCCAGCGGCAGCCGGGCGAGAGGCGGTCGGCCACAGCGATCGCCTCGTCGGCCGGCAGGAGCGCGTCGCCGCCGTCGAGTGCAGCAGCGAGGGCGAGACCGGAGAGGGCATGGACGAGCGCGAGCTGATCGCCCGAGACCCGGGACGCGGTCTCCGCGCGGCGGAAGCGGCGGGTCGCGCCCGCGTGGTCGCCCGACCACAGCAGCGCGAGCCCGTCGGCGACCTCGGAGATGGCGCTCCACAGCCCGCGCAGGGGGTGCTCGATCGGGCGGGTCGGGACCGTGCCGGACGTCACCGCGCAGGTGAGCCGGTGCGAGACCGCCACCGCCACACCGACCGGCGTGCCCGGCTCCAGCTCCACGCCCGCCCGAGCCTCGGCGGGGTGGGCCTCGGCGACATCGACCCAACGCCGCCACGCGCGGACGTCCCCCACAGCGAGGTGCACCATGGCCAAGACGACGCACAGCCGCGGATCGCTGGACAGCCGCTCCGGGAGCAGCTCGTCGAGCGCTGCGCGGACCACCTCGGGGTGGCCCGACAGCACGACCCGCTGCCAGCGGGCGAGCAGCGAGCTGCACGCCGTCGCGGCGTCCCCCACGGCGAGGTACTCGCGGGTCGACAGGTCCAGCCGGTCCTGCTCCGCGAGCCACGCCGCGTGCCGCTGCCGGAGCGCGACGAACGGCTCCCACTCGGTCGCGAGCTCGTCGCGCAGGTGCCGGGCGAGGACCGGGTGCAGCGTGAACAGCGGGCCCTCGGTGACGGTTGCGAACTGGGTGGTGTCGGCGAACTGCGTGAGCAGCCTGCCGGCGGCCGGGTTGCCCGAGATGTGGATGGCCGCCGCCGGGCAGACCGCACCGGCGACCGACGCGGCGTGGAGCAGGTGGCGCACCTCGGTCGTCACCCGGTCGGTGACCTCGGCGCGGAGGAAGTCGTGAACGGCCGCCCGGGCAGCGGCGTGTCCCAGCTCGGCGGTGAGGCCGACGCCCAATGCCCAGCCGGCGTACTCGGGCAGGTCGGCCCCGAGCAGCGCTGTCACCTCGGCCGGATCGAGCCGCAACTCGTCCGCAGCGATGATCGACGCGCCGCCGCACGCGCGACGGCGGACGACCCAGCTCGGGTTGCGGTGGCGGGTGGTCACCAGCAGGCGCAGCGTCGCCGGCCGGTGCTCGACCAGCTCGCGCAGCAACAGCTGGGCGTCCGGGTCGGTGACGGCGTCGGCGCCCTCGAGGACCAGCCAGTACGGGCGGTCCGGGGTGTCGAGCTCCGGCGAGCCGGTGATGGCGGCGAGCCAGCTGCGCACGTCGTCGGGGTCGATCCCGGCGGCCGCGATCCCGAGTGCGTCGAGGATCCCGTCGAGCAGCGCCGCGGCCGTGTCGTGGCGCCGCGTCACGCTCAGGACCCGGACGTTCTGCTCGCTGCGCGCCCAGCTCTCGACGAGGGTCGTCTTGCCGGCACCGGCCGGCCCGCTGATCACCACGACGGGATCGGGGCACGCCCGCAGCCGGTCGACCAGCCGCTGCCGGACCGGCGCTGGTCTGCCGGGCGAGACCGGTGCCCGGCCGCGCGTCACGCTCAGGCGATCCGGCCGAACTCGCCGCAGCAGTGGACCAGGGGACGACCCGCGGTGCTGTGCGCGAACCGCCGAGCGGTGCCGACGAAGATCGTGTGGTCGCCGCCCGGCAGCTCGGTGGCCACCTCGCAGAGCACGCTCGCGATCGCCACGCGGAGCATCGGGACGCCGTCCTCCTCGTCGTACGCGACCCCGGCGAAGCGATCGCCCTTCGCCGCGAACTGCCGGGCGAGCTCCTGCGAACCCTCGCCCAGGACGTTGACCCCGAACATGCCGTGCGCAGCGATGGCCTTCCTCGTGAAGAGGCGGTTGCTCACGCAGACCAGCAGCTGCAGCGGTTCGAGCGACAGCGCCGTGACGGAGCTGGCGGTCATGCCCACCGGGAGGTCGCCGGCCCGGGTCGTGATCACCGAGACCCCCGAGGGCAGGCGTGACATCGTCGCCCGGAACGCGCGGGCCTGGTCAACGATGGTTGAAGCGGTCACGGCAACCTCCGGGGCTGGTCGTGGATCCGCTGCGGCCCCTGCCGCGCGGTTCCTTGGGTCCGTCCTGACTGCGGACGACCATGCCCGGGCAGCGGTGGGCGTCACATCGCGTGAACACGTGATTTCCGCGCGCCCGGATGCGGTGGTGAGGTCCCGATGACCGGGGTGGTGGCGGCGAGGTCGCGTGTTCTCGGACACCGGCCGGTCATCCGGCGCAAGCTGGAGATCCCGGCGAGCGTGCGGGCGGCGGTGCCCCGCCCGCGCGTCGCCGACGCGCTCCGTGCGCTCCTCCGGGAGCACCGCGTCGTGACGGTGTCCGCGTCCGCGGGGTCGGGCAGGTCGACCGCCGTCGCGGACGTGGTGCGCACCCTCGACCGTCCGGTGGCCTGGGTGTCGCTCGACGGGACCGAGCAGCCGGCCGCTCGGCTGCTCGCCTATCTGGAGGCGGCTGTGGCGCCGCATGTGCCCGCGGCGGGCCAGGTCGCCGGCGACGCGCTCCGCAGCGGCCTGCACGTCGGGGAGGCGGCCGGCCTGGTGGCGGAGAGCCTGCACGGCAGCCGGCTCGTGATCGTCCTCGACGACGTCGAGCAGGTGATCGGGGACGACGGCGCCCGTGCCGTGCTGGAGGGGCTCACCCGCTACCTGCCGGACGGGCTCAGCGTCGTCCTGATCTCGACCACCGACGTGGTCCTGCGATCGCAGTCGGCTGCCGACTGCGCGGTCGGCAACCTGACGGAGGCGGACCTGGCCTTCACCGTCGAGGAGGCAGCCGCTGTGCTCGAGCGGGCGGGCCGCGGCGACGTCGATGCCGTCGAGGCGGTGCGCCGTGCCGGGGGTTGGGTGACCGGCGTGCTGCTCGGATCGGCCGACGGCGACGACGGGCCGGGTACCCGGCTCGCCGGCTACCTCACCGGCACCGTGCTCGGGGCGCTCGCCCCGGCGCACCGCACCTTCCTGCTGCACACGAGCCTGCTCGACGAGGTCACGGCGCCGGGCGCGCGGGCACTGGGGCAGGCAGGCGCGCCGCAGACCATGGGACGGCTGCGCGCGACGCACCTGCCGGTGTCGTGGTCGCACGACGGCACCCGGATGACCCCGCACCCCCAGTTCCGCGCGTTCCTGCGGGAGTTCCTGGCCAGGGAGGATCCCGAGACCCACGTGCTGCTGCACCGGCGGCTCGCCGACGTCCTGCTCGCGCGGGGCGAGGGCGAGGGAGCGGTCGATGCCCTGCTGCAGATCGGTGACGTCGACAACGCCTGGGACCGGGCGGCGGAGGTGTTGCCGGACCTGGTCGCGCGGATGGACTTCGCGCCGGCGGTCCGCTGGCTCGACGAGGTCGGGGCGTCGAGCCGGTGTCCGACGCCCCGCGCCGGCGCCGCGGTCCTGCGCGTGGCGTTCGCCCTGGAGCGGTTCGATCGTGCCGGGAAGATCCTCGACAGGTTCGGTGACCGGTGGTTGCCGGGACCGGGAGCACCCGACCACGAGGAGGCGACCGTCCTCGCCGCGTGGTGCCGCTGGCACCTCGGGCGCGTCGACGAGGCCGCGGCACTGGCGTCCCGGCTGCCCGCGGGACGGGCACGGGACACCGCGATGGTCCTCGTGGGTCTGGCGACGGGCGACGGGCCCGCGCTCCCGGCGGCTGCCGGCCCACCGGCCGGACCTCTCGACGGCATCCTCGTCAGGTGCACCTACCTGCGGGGGCGGGTCGCCGGTCTCGGTGAACCAGTGCCCTCCGATCCCTGGCGCACAGTGCTCGGCGCTCCCTGGGTGGTGGCCGGCCTGCGGGCGAGCGGGCGGCTGGACGAGGCCATGGCGATGTACGAGGCGCGCCGGACCTCGGACCGGCCGCTCTGGCTGCACGCTTTCGACGCCGTGGAGCTGATGCTCGACCTCGGCCGCGGCGCGGACGCGTGGGAGACGTTGCGGGCCGGTCGTGCCCTCGCCGTCGCATCGGGCTCGATGATCTACCGCGTGCTGAGCCTGCTCCTGGAGGCGAAGCTGTGGCTCCGGCTGCACCACGACGCGGAGCGGGCCGACCGGGCACTCGACGCCGCAGCGGAGGCGGGCTCGGGGAACTACGCCTTCGCCGCCGAGGTCGGCGGGATGTGGCGCGGGCTGTCCCTGCTGTTGCGCGACCGCAACGCCGAGGCCCAGGAGGTACTGGAGGCGGCCGTCACGAGCATGCAGCGCGGCGACCGCAAGCTCGAGCTGGCCACCGCAGCGGCCTACCTGGCGGAAGCGCACTGGCGGATGGGTGCGGAGCACCGGTCGGACGCCGCCGCGCAGCTGGCGCTGGACGTGTCGGCGGAACACGATGTGAAGCACCTGCTGCTCGCGGCCCTCACCGACGTCCCCGACGTGGCCACCCGCTCCGCGGACGCGTCGCCGACGCGGATGTCGCGCTGGCACGAGATCACCGGTCAGCTCGCCTCGCCGGGGGTGATCCGGCTGCGGACCAGCGCACCGCGGCTGGTCGTGGAGGAGTTCGGGGAGCCGTGCCTGACGGTGGACGGCGCGGTCGTCCAACCCGGCCTCACGAAGAGCGTCGAGATCCTGTGCTTCCTCATCGGCGCACGCGGGCAGCGGGCGACCCGGCAGCAGATCCTCGACGCGGTCTTCGACGGCCGCACCGACGCGGCGGGCCGCAGCTACCTCCGGCAGGCACTGTTCAAGCTCAGGGCCGTGCTGCCGCACGACCTCGCGCCACACCAGGACGGTGCGGTGTACGCGGTCCCCGGCGACCACGTCGTCGGCACGGCGCAGAGCGTGCTGGACCTGCTCGCGCTGGGCGCGCGGCAGCCGGATGAGCAGCGGTTGGCGACGCTGCAGGACGCGATCGCGCGCACCTCCCCCGGGCCCTACCTCGCCACGCTGGCGAGCGAATGGGTCCGCACGCGGCGGAGCGAGCTCGACGAGGAGCTGTCCGGCGCCCGCGTCGACGCCGCGCGGATCGCGTTCCGGCTCAGCCGCTACGCGCTCGCGAGGCAGCTGCTCGGCGACGTCCTGCGCGAGCACCCCGACCGGGAGCAGGCGTGGCAGCTGGCCATCTCGGTCGCGCACGCCACGGGCAACGACGACGCGGTGCTCGCCGTGTTCCGCCGCTACGCCGCCGCGATGGGTGAGCTCGGCCTCGGTCCGTCCGCCGAGGTGCGCCGGCTCGTCACGTGGCTGCGCGGTTGAGGAGATACCCGTTAATGCGCTGTGAAGACTGTTTGACCAGGTGCCGGCAGAAATGGTTCGGTCTGATCACTGCTCGATCGCCGGCGTATTGATCAGCGCTATTCGCGAATTCGTCGCAGTTCCATCACCTACCGATCGACAGGAGAATGTCATGTCCACGGATACTGCCGGAGCCAAGCCGGACGAGCGGCACTCCGGCGCTCAGTTCGTCGTCTTCCTCTGCTTCACCGAGCCCGCGGCCGGGGTGTCCTCGGAGGAGGACATCCGTCCCCACCTCGGCGTCCACAAGGAGTGGCTGGCCGGCGCCGAGGCCTCAGGGGAGCTGCTGTTCGCAGGTCCGATGCTCGACGGCGAGTACCGGTACTCGGGATCGGGCCTGCTCGTGCTGCGCGCGACCTCGGTGGCGGAGGCCAGCGCGATCGTCGACCGCGATCCGCTGCACGAAAAGGGCCTGCGCGTCTATCGGATCGTGCCGTGGCAGATCAACGAAGGCGCGTTCGACGTGCGCCTGACCTTCTCCTCGACGCAGTTCCGGATCGTCTGATCCAGCCCGAGCGGCTGAATTCCAGGAAAGGAGAGCGCCATGGCGGTGGACGTCGGTGTGCTGGTGGTGCGCATGGTGGTCGGGTTCGTCCTGTTCGCCCACGCCACCCAGAAGGTGATCGGCTGGTTCCACGGTCCCGGGCTCGACAAGGCCGCGGCCGTGTTCGAAGCGCTGGGGCAGCGTCCCGGACGGCGGATGGCGGTGCTGGCCTCGCTCTGCGAGTCCGTCGCCGCCGCGCTGCTCGTCCTGGGCGTCGCGACGCCGCTGGGTTCCGCGGTGGGCGCCGGAACAATGCTCGTCGCGGCCGCCGCGACGACGATGAAGTCCGGTTCGCGGTGGAACACCGGCGGAGGCGGCGAGTACCCGCTCGTGCTGGCGATCGTGGTGGCGGCGCTCGCCTTCACCGGGCCCGGCCGGTACTCCGTCGACGCGCTCGCCGGGCTGCCCACGGCCGACCCCGACCTTCGGGTCGGCCTGACTGCGGTTCTGGTCGCGGTCGCCGTCGCTGCCGTTCCGATCGCGCGGACCCGCCGGCAGCTCCGATCGCGGGTCGGGGTCACGGACGGCTGACCGACCCGACGGCCGGGTCAGGCGAGGAAGGTCACCAGCATCTCCTGGCCGGGGCGGCCGACCGCGCTCCGGCTGCCGACGATGCGGGGCCGGCCGTCGAAGCTGCCGATGGCGACGCTGCGCTCGTGGCGGCGCACATCGTCCATGCTCACGACGGAGGGAGGGGTGAGGGTGGTCGCAGCTGGTGGGTCCTCGAGCGGACGGACTGACCGAGGAGCAGCTACTCGCGTCGCTCGAGAGGATCGGTGGCGGTGGCAGGCAGGACGCGGGGCTGGCAATAACGCTGACGTGAGGCGTATCGATCGCCCCGTCGGCCGCGGGGGGCCCGTATCCGCGATAGCGCCACTGGTAGGAGCGTGGCGCAGCGTCGGCGGACAAGCTGTCCGCCGGCGTGACCCTGGTCGTCGCTCAGGTGACGATGCGCAGCTTGATGCTGTTCAGTGCGCACAACGCCTGGATCTCAGCACTCGCGCGCTCGGTGATGACGGTGTCGATCGGCCCGAGATCGCACACGGTGACGAAGTCATTGACCCCGAACTTGCTGCTGTCGATCGGCACGATGACTCGCCGGGCACGTTCGATGACGGCTTGCTTGACCTGCGCGTCCGCGACGTCCGCGACAGAGATCCCCTCCGCGGTGAAGCCGCTGGCACTGATGAAGGCGATGTTCACGGTGAACCGGCCGAGTGTGTAGAGCGCGACGGGGCCGACGATCGTGCCGCCCAAGGGGCGGAGCGATCCACCCAGGAGGGTGTGTCGAATCCCCGGCTTCTCGGCCAACGTCGTCGCGACACCGATCGCGTTCGTGAGCACATTGACCGACTGCTGCTCCAGGTGCTCGGCGATGCGCTGCACGGTGGTGCCGCCGTCCAGATAGACGGAGTCGCCTTCAGCGATCTCCTCCATGCAGGCGCGCGAGATGAGGTCCTTCGCATCTCCGTGCAGGCCGAACCGGTCATCGATGGTCGGCTCGAAATGTGGCCGCACGGCGATGGCGCCCCCGTGGGTGCGCCGCAGCAGCTTCTGTTCCTCGAGAGTGGTCAGGTCCTTGCGGATCGTGGGCTCGGAGACGCCCATCATGGTCACCAGCTCGGCGATCCGAACCCGGCCCTGCGCGTCCAGCATCGTCAGGATTCTCTGACGACGCTCCTCAGCGAACACCGGCTGTTCCTCGGTCATCGGCGCGACGGTAACAGGAGGTCATGTCTGCTCGTCGAGGTAGCTGTGGACCGCCCGGCGCAGCGCGGCTTCGTGCGCGGTCGGGTCCTGCAGCTTTCGGGGAAGGCGCCCCACACGAGCATGCGGCAGGTACTCGGCAAGGCGGAGCCCAAGTTCGAGCGGGTGAACAGGGTCCTGCGGCGCGACGAGCACCAGCGTGTCGGCTGTGATCCCTCGGTACGCCTCCCGGTCGGGCAGTGGCAGGCTGCGCGGGATCTCAGCAAGCACCCGTGAGCGCTTGCGCGCTTCGGGCCTGCGGAACTGTGCGAGAAGCGACCCGGCCATCGCCGGCGCCTCGCGTTCGATGGCAGCCCACATGGCGCTGGCTGCGAATGCCCGCTCGGCCGCTTCGGCCTCGAACTCGTGCAACAGCTCGGCTATGGCCTGGAACGGCGCCAGGTTGGCGGCCGGGGTGCGGACCAACCACGATGGCCTGATCAATACGAGGCGCTGAACGAGGTCGCGGCGCGCGGCGGCCAGCGCCAGCGCTACGCCGGCGCCCATGGACACGCCCACGACAGGGATCGGCTCGGACGGAATGCGCCCGGCTGCAACGAGGTGGTCGAGGAGGTCTGCGGTCAGTTCGGCGAAGTGCGCGAAGGTGATCGGCTCGCCGTCCTCGATGCTGGTGTCACCGTGGCCGGGCATCTCGGCGGCAATGCGAGTGTGGCGGTCCGCAACCGGAATCAGGCGCAGCGCCTGCTCCCGGTCCCCACCGAGACCGTGCAGCAGCAGCACCGCCGGGCCGTCGCCAGCCACGACGTGCGCAAGCCGTGGTACGCGATGGCGTGCGTTCGGTGACGTCATGGGCCGACGGCCGCAGCGTGCCAGCGCAGCAGGTCGTGGCGCACGCGCTCCGCGTCTGCTTCGGTGGCGTCCTGGACGACGAGCGGCACGGCCGCCAGTCGCTCGAGCAGCCGGAACACCAGCGGATAATCCATCAACCCAGCCCCAGCGGCGGAATACCCGCTGGCTACCACGTCCTTCGCCTGCACGCCGACGACCCGCGGGCCGAGTAGATCGACCGCCTCGGTGAGTATCCGCTGCTGATACGGGATCGTTTCCGGAACAAGCAGATTGGCGGGGTCGAGAACGATGCCGATCGGTGCGGAATCGCCGAGTTCATCGAGCAGCCGGGCAGCCGCGCGGGCGTCCGCGACCACATTGCCCCGTTCCGGTTCGACGCCGAGCACGACCCCGGCTCCAGAAGCCGCCGCGAGCAGGACGTCGAGCCCGGCCCGCATGTCCCGCCACGCGTCCGGATCCGAATTGCCCGGATGCGCGCGCCACATGTTCTCCGTGTCGCGTGTTCCGGTGCAGAGCGTGACCACCTCGACGCCGAGCACACCCACCCTGCGGATCAGCTTGACCGCCTCGGCGAGGCGCAGGGCGCGCAGCTCTGCATCGGGGTGAGCGAGGTTGAACGTGGCGGAGGCGCTGGGGATGGCGATGCCCGCCCCGTCGAAAGCAGCTCGAACCCGGTGAAACTCTGCGTCGTCGACATCGACCGCGAGCGTCGGCAGCCCGATGGCCGCGAAGTTCCAATGCGCAAGCGCGTACCCCGTCGCCCCGACCGCTGCGGCCACCTCGGCCGCCGTTTCGCGGGGAAAGGTACGAGCGAAGATTCCGAGACGGGGGGAGAGTCCGTGGCCGGTCACAGCTCCACCTCGCTCCCCGAGGTCACCGACCGCTGGACGGCATCGATGAGGCGGACGGCCGCGAGCCCGTCGGCCGCGTCCGGGTCTGGCGAGGCCTCGCCGCGCACGGCACTGGCGAACGCCTCGGCCTGACGCTCGTAGGCGTCGGTGTCGTCGGGCACGGGGGAGACGGTGAGCCCGTCCTCCGACGAATAGGCCAGCACGTCGGACGCGCGCCGGAAGAAGGGGAAGTGTGTGTGGGTCGTGGAGTGCCCCAGCGAACCGAACACCTGGATGCCTTCGGCGCCGTCGCCCGGCACGTCGACGGTGATGGTGGCAGTGCCGATCGCGCCGGAGGCCATGGTGACCAGGAGGTTCCACACATGATCGCGACCGAACCCGCGGTGCGTGGCCGTCACGGAACGCACCTCGCCGAGCAGATACCGGACGGTGTCGAACACGTGCGAACCGTGGGTGGCGAGCAGGTAGCGCTCGCGGTCGGACTTGAACTCGGCCTCCACTTTCCGTGCCGCCGGGTCGTCGAAGGTCCGGGGGAAGAGGGTTGCCTCGATCCCGGGTCGCAGGGAGCCGATCCGATACCAGGCGTTGAAGGACCGGACCTCACCGACCTTCTCGCGGACGAAGCGTCGGGTGAACTGCAGACCAGGGTCGTGCCGCTTCATGGAGCCGACCTGGAGCGTGACGCCGGCCGCCGCGACCATCTCGACCAGCCGCGCCGCCTGCTCGACGGTCGATGCGATCGGCTTCTCGATCAGCACGTGCTTGCCGGCCTCGAGCGCGTCCTCGACGAGGTCGAAGTGGAAACGGTCGGGAGCAGCGATGAGAACGGCCTCGACGCCCGGATCGGCGAACACCTCCTTCGCCTCGATGTGGACGGCGTCGATGCCGTACCGCGCCGCGACCGCCAGGGCGACGTGCTCGCTGGGGTCGCACACGGCGACGAGCTCGATCCCGTTGGCCTTCTCGAGCGCGGGTAGATGTGCGACCTGGGCAATGCGACCGCAGCCGACCAGGGCCACGCGAACGCGATCGGTCACTGTTCCTCCCGTGGGGTGTACTGACTGCTTGCGTTTTGTCGAGGAAATCGGTTCGATACGCTCGAAACCAAAGCAGTTCGAAAGTCGAGCTGTCAAGGTGTCCGCCCCTCACCGCAGACACGAGAGGTCTTCACATGTCCGAAATGTCGCTTCCTCTTCCCCGGCCGTCCCATGGGTGATCCGACCCTCGGGATCGACGTCGGTGGCACGAAGATCGCGAGTGGGCTCGTCGATGCGGCGGGCGGTCTCGTCGAGTTCCGGCGGGAGGCGCTGGCCGGGCCGGGCGAACGCGCCGTGACGCAGGTCGTGGCGATCGCCCGCACCTACCTGCGGCACCACCGTGCGGCCACGGTCGGAGTCGCGTTGCCCGGCGGGATCGACCCGGCGACGCGTGCCGTCGTAGCGGCGCCGAACCTGGGCTGGACGCATCTTGCGCTGGTCGAGCGGCTGCGCGCCGAGCTGGGGCGTGAGGTCGTGGTCGAGAACGACGGGAACGCCGCGGCCTGGGCCGAGCACCGCTTCGGCGCAGGCGCGGGATCGGCGAGCACCGTTCTGGTCGCGGTCGGCACGGGGATCGGGGGCGGGCTCGTCCTCGACCGCCGGCTCCATGTCGGCGATCGCGGCTTCGGCGGCGAGCTGGGCCACCTGCTCCTCGTTCCCGGTGGCAGACAGTGCGTCTGCGGTGCGAGCGGATGCTGGGAGCAGTACGCGAGCGGGTCGGCGCTGGTAGCCGAGGCGAGCGACCGAGGGTGGCGGCGTGACCCGTTCAATGGCGAGGACGTGCTCGCCGCGGCGGGGGACGGTGACCCGGTCGCGCTGGATGTGGTCGAGAAGCTCTGTGGCCATCTCGCGCACGGGCTGACCGTGTTGGGGGCCTGCTTCGACATTGCGGGCATCGTGCTCGGTGGCGGTTTGGGGACCGATCCGCGCTGCGTGGCGGGGGTGCAACGGGCGCTGGACCGCGTCGCGCCGTCGACATCTCGGATGCCGGTGAAGGTGGCGGCAGCGTGGCTCGGCGCTGCCGCTGGTGTCATCGGCGCGGCCGACCTGGCGCGCCTAGGCGCTGGTCCCTTCCGAAAGTAACCGTTGACACAGCTCCTCCATGATGGTGTGGTCTTCGGAACCCACAGTCTTCGGAACAAATCGAAACAATTGGAAAGGTTCTGTGATGGCGAACGCAACGGTGCGACACATCAGCCGAGTCGGCGTGCTCCGGTCGGCAGCCGCCCTCGCCGCGGGAGTACTCGTGCTCGCCGGCTGTGGGGCCAACGCCTCCGCTGGCTCCTCCAGTGCTTCCGGGCCGGCGCCGGCTCCGGCTGAGTCCAAGGGCACGATCGGGGTGATCCTCCCCGAGACCGCGACATCGGCGCGCTGGGAGGCGTTCGACAAGCCCTTCCTCGCCGACGCGCTGAGCCGGGCCGGCTTCACTGCCAATATCCAGAACGCTCAGGGCGACGTGCAGAAGTTCGCAGGCCTCGCCGACGGCATGATCGCCTCCGGGGTCAAGGCGTTGATCATCGCTTCTCCGAACGCCCAGGTCGGTGCGACCGTCGAGCAGAAGGCCAAGCAGGCCGGCATCCCGACGATCGACTACGACCGGCTCAACACCGGCGGCAGCGCCGACTACTACGTCACGTTCGACAACGTGAAGGTCGGGGTTCTGCAGGCGAATGCGCTCGTCGCCGCGCTGAAGGACAAGCCCGCGGCTGAGGTGATCCAGATCGAGGGCGCTCCGGACGAGAACAACGCCAACCTCTTCCACCAGGGCCAGATGAGCGTTCTCGACCCCCTGTACAAGTCTGGACAGCTCAAGCTGGTGCGCGACCAGTTCATCCCGGACTGGAACAACCAACTCGGCGGCACCACCTTCGAACAGATCCTCACCGCCAACGGCAGCAAGGTCGACGGCGTCGTCGCGGCCAACGACGGCATGGCAGGCGCGGTCATCACCGTGCTGCAGAAGAACGGTCTCAACGGCAAGGTCCCGGTGACCGGGCAGGACGCGACACTCGCCGGCCTGCAGTCCATCCTCCGCGGCGACCAGAGCATGACCGTGTTCAAGGCGATCAAGTTGGAGGCCGACGCCGCCGCGAAGCTCGCCGCACTCGCTGCGGTCGGCGACACCGCTGGCGCTGATACGTACGCGAAGCAGCAGAGCGTGGACCCGAAGTCGGGTCGCAACATCAAGTCGGTTCTGCTCGATCCGGAAGTGGTCGACAAGAGCTCGGTCAAGAAGGTCGTGGACGCCGGCTATGTGACGGCTGCTCAGCTGTGCACCACCGACCTGGCGACCGTCTGCCGGAGCCTCGGCATCACTTCCTGATCCACGCCCTCCGGGAGACCACCATGACCGAGCAACTGCTCGAGCTGCGCGGGGTGAACAAGGCCTTCGGGCCGGTCCACGTCCTCTACGACATCGACTTCGACGTGCACGGCGGAGAGGTTGTCGCACTCGTCGGCGACAACGGCGCCGGCAAGTCCACACTGGTGAAGTGTGTCGCCGGCATCCACCCGATGGATTCCGGCACAGCCCGGTTCCGCGGGGAACCGGTGCATCTGAACGACCCGAAGGCGGCCTCGGTGCTGGGTGTCGAGGTCGTCTACCAGGACCTGGCGCTCGCCGACAACCTGGACGTCGTCCAGAACATGTTCCTCGGGCGGGAACGTGGCTCGCGGTGGGCGCTGGACGAGATCACCATGGAGGCAGCCACCCGGGAGACCCTCGCGTCATTGTCGGTGCGCACGGTCTCCTCGGTGCGACTCCCGGTCGCGGCCCTGTCCGGTGGCCAGCGCCAGACGGTGGCGATCGCGAAATCCGTGCTGTGGGAATCGACCGTCATCCTGCTGGACGAACCGACAGCAGCGCTGGGAGTCGCACAGACCCGGCAGGTCCTCCAGCTGGTACGCAGCCTCGCGGATCGCGGCATCGGCGTCGTCCTGATCAGCCACAATCTCGCCGACGTCTTCGAGGTGGCGGACCGCATCGCGGTCCTCTACCTCGGACGCCTCGTCGCGGAGGTCCGCACTGCGGAGGTCACCCAGGCTCAGGTCGTCGAACTGATCACCGCCGGCCGCTCGGGCGATCTCGGCCTGAGCCGGCCTGGTGCCGCCAGCATCCCCGGACTGTGAGAAGAGCCGCCGCCATGACCGAAGCCCCCACCACCGACGCCCGGAAGATCCCGCCGCCGGCCGAGCTGCGTGCCGCCGATTTCGCTGGGGACACGACCAAGCAGACGACCCGACAAGCCGTGCTCGACTACCACGCCAGACTG
This sequence comes from Pseudonocardia sp. GCM10023141, assembly GCF_042653605.1. Lineage (NCBI taxonomy): Bacteria > Bacillati > Actinomycetota > Actinomycetes > Pseudonocardiales > Pseudonocardiaceae > Pseudonocardia > Pseudonocardia sp. GCM10023141. The sequence continues at coordinate 64,350 of NZ_JBHSIR010000062.1, read as the reverse complement.
CGTTCCGGGCAGCTCGGCGCGCTACCCGCCGTGCTCGGCCTCGTCGCGTTGGTCATCGTCTTCGCGCTGAGCTCGCCGGTCTTCCTGTCGCTGACCAACCTCGCGAACCTCATGTCGCAGGGTGCGGGCCGCATGATCATCGCGATGGGTCTGGTGTTCGTCCTCCTGACCGCCGAGATCGATATCTCGGCGGGCACCGCGTCAGGTGTCACGGCCGCGGTGCTGGCCCTGCACTACGTCAACGACGGCAACCTGCTGGGCGGCATGGGCGACACCGTCTTCGTCGTGTTCATCGCGGTACACGTCCTCGCCATGGCACTGGCGCTCTGGATGAGGATCTGGTTCGCAGCGATCGTCGCCCTTGTGCCCATCGGCATTCTCGCCCTCGGCTTCACGGCGAACCCGTGGATCGAAATTCTGCTCGCGGTTACCGTCGGTACGGCGATCGGTGTGGTCACCGGCTTCATGGTCGCCAAGGTCAAGATCCCGTCGTTCGTGATCACGTTGGCCTTCTTCCTGATGTGGCAGGGCGTCATCCTGCGGTTGATCGGCCAAGGCGGCGTGCTCGGCATCAACACCTCACCTGTCCTCAACGCCGTCGCCGGTGGCAACCTCTCGACTGCAGGCAGTTGGGTGCTCTTCGTCGTGGCAGGCGTGCTGTACGCGGCGACCTTCTTCGGAAGGCACCTGTCTCGAGCGCGCAGGGGCCTTCACGCACAGTCGTCCGTGGTCGTGGTAGCCAAAGTGGTCGCAGTACTGGTGATCGGAGCAGTCGCCACCGTGGGCCTCACCGCCAACCGCTCGCCGAACGCCGCTGTGCAGATCGCTGGTGTTCCCTACGTCGTCCCGATCGTCCTGGTGCTGCTCGCGATCGGCACCTACGTTCTGGACCGTACCCGGTTCGGTCGCTACGTCTACGCCATCGGTGGCAACGCCGAGGCCGCCCGCCGCGCCGGCATCGACATCACCAAGATCAAGGCCGGGGTGTTCGTGGTGTCGAGCACCTTCGCGGCGATCGGGGCGATCGTCTACTCGTCCAAGGTCGGCTCGGTCGACCCCACAGCGGGTGGGCTCAACACGCTGCTGTTCGCCGTCGGAGCTGCGGTCATCGGCGGGACGTCGCTCTTCGGCGGGCGTGGCAGGCTCGTCCACGCTGTCATCGGGGGTCTCGTGCTGGCAGTGGTCGAGAACGGACTGGGCCTGCTCAACCAGCCTGCGGCGACCGTCGCCATCGTGACCGGGCTCGTACTGGCGCTCGCCGCCACCGTCGACGCACTGTCTCGCAGGCGCTCCGTCACGGGCTGACGATCCGATACCCGACACGAAGGACGTGCGATGAGAGCCATCCGCTACGACCACCCGTTCGACCACTACGTCGCCGACGTCCCGGACCCCGACCCGGCGCCCGGTGAGGTGCTGATCGCCGTGCGCGCCACCGGCGTGTGCGGCACCGACGTCCACCTGCACGGCGGCGAGTTCGGGCCCGTGTACCCGCTTACTCCGGGCCACGAGGTCGTCGGTGAGGTCATGGCACTCGGTGATGGCGTCACCCGGCTCACAACGGGGCAGACCGTCGCGGTGGACAACATGGTGCCCTGCGGCAGCTGCGACAACTGTCAGCGTGCCCAGCCTGCCTACTGCCGTGTCCTACGGGCCTTTGGTGTGACCGCCCCCGGAGGTTTTGCCCAGTTCATGGTCACTCCGGCTGACCGGTGTCACCCGGTCGACGACCTCGACCTCGACACCGCAGTCCTGGCCGAACCGCTCTCCTGCGCGATTCACGGGCTCGACGTGCTCGGCCCCCAGTCCGGTAGCGACGTCCTGCTGCTCGGTGCCGGCCCGACCGGATTGATCCTCACGCAGGTCCTGCGCAGCGGTGGAGCCGGCCGGCTGACCGTGTCGGCGCCCACCGCGTTCAAGCTCGATCTGGCCCGTGGCTACGGGGCCGACGAGACCGTCCGGACCCGTCTCACCCCGGATCCCGCGTCGGTGTCACCGTTGCGCGCATTGGCCCCCGACGGCTACGACGTCGTCATCGACGCGACAGGCTCGGTCGACGCCATGGGACACGGCGTCGGACTGCTCCGCAACGGAGGGACGATGCTGGTCTACGGCATGGCGGGGGAGAAGCAGCAACTGCCGATCAGTCCGTACGACGTCTTCCGACGAGAGCTGACGATCACCGGTTCGTTCGCCCGTTCCTACGGGTTCGACCGCGCGGTGCGGATGCTGCGTACCGGCCGAGTTCGGGCGGAAGGCTTCGTGACCCATCGGTTCGGGCTGGGCGACTACGGGCGAGCGATCGACACGGTCGCCCACGACTCGTCCTGTCTCAAAGCCGTCATCGAGCCCTGAGCTCGATCTGCGCCCGCCAGTGACCGACGACTCCTGCACGCTGCGTCGTCGACGACGCTCGCCCGAAAGGTAACCCATGCTCATCGGTGTTCACCCGCTGCTGTCACCCGACCTGTTACACGCATTGCGGTCCATGGGACACCGCCACGACATCGCCATCGTTGATGCGAACTTCCCGTGCGACCCCGACCATCGCCGCGTTGTGCGCCTCGACGGTGCCTCAGCCGCGGATGTCCTGGAAGCCGTGCTCACCGTCCTGCCGGTCGAGACCGAGGAGCCTGCCAGTGCGTGGCGCATGATTGCCTACGACGATCCCGCAATGATGCTGCCCATCTTCGATGAGTTCGCTGCACTCGTCCGAAGCCATGCACCAGACGGGGTCCTCGCGGCGGTCGAGCCCAACGAGTTCAAGCAGCGCGCCGGCGCGAGCTACGTCGTCGTCGTGACCGGGGAACAGCGACTCTACGGCGGCGTTGTGATCCGCAAGGGAGTTGTCACAGCACCGGACACGCGGACTGACCACCGTCGATGAGTCGGTCGCACCTCCTGGGCGACCTGACCCGGGAGCAGGGCGAACACTGCCTGGTAGCAGCAGGTCAGCACCCTGCGTCCTTGCGAGTGCTGCGCTCACGGCGTTCGGCGCGCAGCCAGGGGCTCCCCGCCTGCGTTCACCGGGCCCTGGCGCCAGTCCGCCCGCCCGATCGGGCCGCCAACTCAAACGTTCTCTCGGAACGAGCTACCAGCATGATCTTGTCGAGATCACCTCATTGCCGTACCGGCGTCGCCGTGAGCCCGCTCTGCTTGGCCACGATGATGTTCGGCCCGCGGGGCAACGCACGCGGAGCGGGTGGCCGCGCTGCGAGCCCCTCCTCGACGACGAGGACGCGTCGGACTATCGCGACGGAGGAGTCCCCGTCCGGACCGGCGCTCGCACCGCGCTGGCAGGCTCGCCGCCGATGCCCCAGTCGTCCGGGGACACCTCGATGATCCGACCCCGGACCGTGGGCCTGGAGGCATTGAGGATCTCCACGAGCAGATCGGTGAACCGGCGGAGCAGCTCGGCCCGTTGTGCGGCAGGCCGTCCCTCGAGGACGACTGCGGTGAAGTACGGCGCGGGCTCGCCTCCGTCGGCGACGAGCGTGCCCCCCACGGTCATCGCGCCGGGCTCGACGGGCGCGAGGTAGGTCCGGATCCGCTCGAGGGGGGAGTCGAGGACCTCGGCGTAGACCTCGGCGGCCCGGACCAGCAGCCTGCGACCCTGGTCTGGGGTGAACGTGCTTCGGACGAGATGGAAGTGTGCGATCGGCATCTCATTGCACCCCGTGCCGCGTGCCGCCGTCGACGGTGATCACGCCGCCGTGCAGGGCGGCGGCCTCGGGCTGCAGCAGGGTCGCCACGAGCCAGGCGATCTCGTCGAGCGTCGGCAGCCTGCCGAGGCTGGTCTTCGCCAGGTAGCCGGCCCGGACCTCGTCCTCGGCGACGCCGCGCTCCCGCGCCTGCGCGGCGATGATCGACTCCATGCGCGGGGTGTCGACCGGGCCGGGGGCGATGGTGTGGGTCGTGACGCCGCGGGGTCCGTACAGGGCGCTGATCTGCCGCATCAGGTTGAACACCGCTGCGTTCGCGGTGCCCGGCCCGGCATCCAGGGGGCCGGGCTCCAGGCCGAGGGACCCGGCGATCGCGACGAATCGCGAACCGGGCTCGAGGCTGTCCCGGACGCCGTGGAGCAGCCGCAGTAGGCCGCCGGCCTTGAGGTTCACCGCGGCCCCGAGGTCGTCGGGGGCGATGGTGTCCGCGGACCCGCGCACGGGCAGTCCCGCGGCGAACACGGCCATCCGGACGGGTCCGTCGACGCTGTCCCGGAGGGTGGCGATCGAGTCGTCGACCCCGATGTCGGCGACGCACGGCCGCACACCCGGGTTGTTCGCGACCAGCTTGGCCAGGGCCCCGGCGTCTCGCCCCACGGCAAGGACCGTGGACCCGGCGGCGGTGAGCCGGGCGGTGATCGCCGTGCCCATGGCCCCGCTCGCGCCGACCACGACGCACTGGCCGCTCACGACCCGCACCGCAGTCGCAGCATCACCGCGCGCGGTTCGGTGAAGAACTCGCGGGAGTACTGCCCGCCCTCGCGGCCGAGCCCGCTGATGCCCTCGCCGCCGAAGGGCAGGCGCAGGTCACGCTCGAAGAAGGTGTTGATCCACACCGTGCCTGCCCTCCAGCGTGCGGCCATTCGGTGGGCGCGATCGAGGTTCTGGGTGAACAACATCCCGGCCAGCCCGTAGGGCGAGTCGTTGGCGATGGCGAGCGCCTCCTCCTCGTTGTCGAAGCCGAGCACCGTCGCGACCGGGCCGAAGATCTCCTCGCGCGCGGTGCGGTCCTGGTTGGTGAGCCCGGTCAGCACGGTCGGCGGGTAGTAGAAGCCCGCGGCGTGGTCCGCGTCGGCGAGCCGCTCGCCGCCCACGACGACCTCAGCGCCCTCGGACCGCGCGAGCTCGACGTAGCCGTGGACCTTCTCCAGGTGTCGCGCCTCGATGAGCGGGCCCATGAACGTGTCGTGGTTCTTGGGGTCGCCGACGACGAGGGCGCGGGCCTGCGCGGTGAAGCGGGCCAGGAACTCGTCGCGCACGGAATTCTGGACCAGCAGCCGGGAGCCCGCGAGGCAGACCTGCCCGTTCCCCGCGAAGATCGCGCGGATCGCGTGGGGGACGGCGACGTCGAGGTCGGCGTCGGCGAACACGATGTTCGCGGACTTGCCGCCGAGCTCGGCCGACACCGGCGTGTGGTTCGCCGCGGCGGCCGCCAGGATGTGCACCCCGGTCGCGGACGAGCCGGTGAAGGTGATCCGGTCGACGCGCGGGTCGGAGGTCAGCGGACCGGCGACCTCGTCGCCCCCGAATCCGTGTACGACATTCAACACGCCCTCCGGCAGGCCCGCGTCGAGCGCGATCTCGGCGAAGCGCTGCGCGGTGAGCGGGGTCTGCGGCGCGGGCTTGAGCACGACGGTGTTGCCGAACGCGAGCGCGGGCGCGATCTTCCAGGTCGCGAGCATCAACGGTGCGTTCCACGGGCTGATCGCCGAGACGACGCCGGCGGGCGGGTAGAGCGTGTAGGACAGCAGCGAGCCGTCCGGGTACGCCTCGTTGGGGGCCATCGCCGCGTAGTCGGCGAAGAACCGCAGGTTGAGGGCGACGCGGGGGATCTCGGCGTGCTGGGACTGGGTGATCGTCTTGCCGCCGTCGCGGGTCTCCAGCAGCGCCAGCTCGTCGCGGTGGGCGTCGACGGCGTCCGCCACGGCGTGCAGGATCGTGGCACGTTCCTTGGGTGACATCGTGGGCCATGGACCGTCGTCGAAGGCGGTGCGGGCGGCGGTGATCGCGGCGCGGCCGTCCTCGGCGGTACCGCGGGCGACGGTCGCCAGCAGCGAGCCGTCGTGCGGGTCTCGGGACTCGAACTCGACGCCGTCGGAGGCGTCGCGCCACTCCTTGCCGATCAGGTGCTGGACGGTCATCGTGGGACCCCCGCCGCGACGGGGGTCTGATAGGTGCGTCCGGCCAGCTCGGAGGCCACGTCGATGATCATGTCCTCTTGGCCGCCGATGACGCCGCGCCTGCCGAGCTCGAGCAGGATGTCGCGGGTCGGGACGCCGAACTTGGCGGCGGCGCGCTTGGTGGGGTGGAAGAAGGTCGAGTAGACGCCCGCATAGCCGAGTACCAACGCCGTCTCGTCGACGATCTGGGGCTCTGTCATCAGCGGTGCCACCACGTGCTCGGCGACCTCGATCAGTCGGAACAGGTCCACACCGGTGTCCCAGCCCGCGCGTTCGAATGCGGCCGCCAGAACTTCGGTCTGGGCGTTTCCGGCGCTGGCCCCCAGACCGCGCAGGGACCCGTCGATGAAGGTGGCGCCGTTCTCGGCGGCGGCAAGGGCGTTGCCGATCCCGACGCCCAGGTTGTTGTGCGCGTGAAAGCCGATCCCGGCTGAGACGGCCGCGTGCAGCGCTGCCACCCGGGCGCCCGCTTGCTGCGGGACGAGCGCACCGGCGGAGTCGACGACGTAGATGACGTCCGCGCCGTAGGAGGCCAGCTTGCGCGCCTGCTCCGCAAGGGCGCCGGGCTCGAGCTTGTGGCTCATCATCAGGAACGTCATGACCGTCAGGCCGGCGTCCTTCGCCCACTCGACCGGCTGCTGCGCGCAGTCCGCCTCGGTGCAGTGCACCGCGACGCGGACGGTGCGGATCCCCGCATCGACCGAGTTCTGCAGGTCGGTGAGTGTTGCGATGCCGGGGACGTAGAGCACGGCGATGTCGGCGTTCTCGACGGCCCCGACGGCGGCGCGTACGTAGTCCGGGTCGGTCTCGGCCGCGACGCCGTACTGGATGGACGAGGCGCCGATCCCGATGCCGTGGGCGACCTCGATCGTCGGGATGCCCGCCCGGTCCAGGCCACCGGCGATGGCGGCGACGTTCTGGGCGGTGAACCGGTGCGACACGCTGGACATGCCGTCTCGCAGGGTGGTGTCGACCAGGGTGATCCGGTTGCTCATGAGGTGGCTCCGGTGAGGGTCTGGGTGGCGAGGACGTCGGCCACGCGGACGGCGGCGGCGGTGATGATGTCGAGGTTCCCGGCGTAGGTGGGCAGGAAGTCGCCCGCTCCGACGATCTCGAGCATCACCGTGACCAGGTCGCCCTCGACGTCGACCAGGCGCAGCGTGTAGCCCGGCACGTACACCTGGACGCGGGCGACCATGTCGACGACGGCGCGTTCGACCAGCGCCGCGTCGGGCCGCCGGACCCGGGCGTAGACGGTGTCGCGCATGTTCATCGGCGGCTCGGCCGGGTTGATCACGGAGATGGCCTTGGCGCGGTCGGCACCCGCGACCTGGGCCAGTGCGCGGCCGGTCTTCTCGCTGAACTCGCTCAGGTTCTGCCGGGTGCCCGGCCCCGCGCTCTTCGAGGCGATGGCGGCGATGATCTCGCCGTACGACACGTCGGCGGCCTCGTTGATCGCGGCGAGGATCGGGATCGTGGCCTGTCCGGCGCAGGAGACCAGGTTGAGGTTCGGCGCCCCCAGGTGCTCGTGCAGGTTCACTGCGGGCACCACGTACGGGCCGACCGAGGCCGGGGTGAGGTCGATCGCGGTGATTCCCGCCTCCGCGTAGCGGGGTGCCGCGGCCGCGTGGACCCCGGCCGAGGTCGCCTCGAAGACCAGGTGGGGGAGCTCGGGCTGCGCGAGCAGCCAGTCGACCCCGCCCGCGGAGGCGTCCAGGCCCTCGGCGCGGGCGCGGCGCAGGCCTTCGCTGCCCGGGTCGATCCCGACCATGGCCACCGGGTCGACGTGCTCCGAGCGGAGCAGCTTGTACATCAGGTCCGTACCGATGTTCCCGGACCCGACGATCGCGGCTTTGAGCCGACTCATCCGTTCCTCCTCCGCGACGGCCCCTCCACGACACATCGGGGCGCTCGCCACCGACGCTAGGAAGCGGACCGGTGGCCGAGCCCGGTCGTCCGGGTGACCCGGACAGCACGGCAGGCCCTGCGCCCCTGCTGTCCGGGATGCCCGGACGGCGCTGGTCGGCGACCGACACCGGGTTGACCGTGACGGGCACCACGAGCGAGGCACCCCTCGCTCCCGGCATCGACACACAGGAGTACCGATGACCGACATCAGCCCGCCGCACGAGGTCTCCCACCTCGCCCGGGTGGAACTGCTGAGCCCGAAGCCGCAGGAGACGCTGGACTTCTTCACCCGCCTGCTCGGCATGTACGTCACCGGCCAGGACGGCGGATCCGTCTACCTGCGTGGGTACGAGGACCCGTACCCGTGGAGTCTGAAGATCACCGAGTCGCGCACGGCGGGGATGGGCCACGCCGCCCTGCGGACCTCCTCGGCCGACGCGCTGGAGCGTCGGGTCGGGTCGCTGCGCTCGGGGAACGTCGAGGGCACCTGGGCGGAGGACGAGTTCGGGTTCGGCAAGACCTTCTCCTACCAGAGCCCGGACGGCCACGACCTCGCCCTGGTCTGGGAGGCCGATACCTACCAGGCCCCGCCGGAGCTGAGGAGCAAGATCCTCACGCGGGCGTCGAAGAAGCCGTTGCAGGGCATCCCGATCAAACGCATCGACCACCTCAACCTGATGGCCTCGGACGTCACCGCGGTGAAGGAGTCCTTCGAGCGGCACCTCGGCTTCAAGACCACCGAGCGGGTCGTCGACGGCGCCACCGAGATCGGTGCCTGGATGACCGCCAACATCCTCGGCCACGAGGTCGCCTGCATGCGCGACGCGACCGGCGGGCGCGGCAAGCTGCACCACGTCGCCTTCTACTACGGCAACCAGCAGCACAACGCCGACGCCGCGGAGATGTTCCGGGAACACGACATCCGCATCGAGTCGGGTCCCGACCGGCACGGCATCACCCAGGGGCAGTTCCTCTACGTCTTCGAGCCCGGTGGCAACCGCATCGAGCTGTTCGGAGAGCCCGGCTACCTGCACCTGCAGCCCGATGCCGAGACCAAGACCTGGCTGATGTCGGACTTCGACACCGCACTGGCCATCGGCGGGGCGAAGCTGCCCATGGAGACCTACTTCACCTATGGGACCCCGAGCCCGTTGTCGCTGGAGGACCACGAGGCGCAGTTCAGCGCGCCCGCCGCCCAGCCCGCGCCCGCCGCCGTCTGAGAGGCCGACGATGACACTCACCGAGGACCACACGAGCACCCGGAACGACGTCCGGCCGATGACCGGGGACGAGTACCTGGAGTCGCTGCGCGACGGGCGGGAGGTCTACTTCCGCGGCGAGCGGGTCGAGGACGTCACCACGCACCCGGCGTTCCGCAACTCCGCCCGCTCGATCGCCCGGCTCTACGACGCCATGCACACGCCCGAGGCGGAGGGCGTCCTGTCAGTGCCCACCGACACGGGCAACGGCGGCTTCACCCATCCCTTCTTCAAGACCGCCACCAGCGCCGAAGACCTCGTCACCTCCCGGGACGCGATCGTCTCCTGGCAGCGCCTCGTCTACGGCTGGATGGGCCGGACCCCCGACTACAAGGCGTCCTTCCTCGGCACCCTCGGGGCGAACGCCGACTTCTACGGCGAGTACGCACCGAACGCGCGGCGCTGGTACAAGGAGACCCAGGAGCGGGTGCTCTACCTGAACCACGCGATCGTTCATCCGCCGATCGACCGGGACAAGCCCGCCGACGAGACCGCGGACGTCTGCGTCCACGTGGTCGACGAGACCGATGCCGGCCTGATCGTCTCGGGCGCGAAGGTCGTCGCCACCGGGTCCGCGATCACCAACGCCAACTTCATCGCGCACTACGGGCTCCCGTTGCGCAAGAAGGAGTTCGGCGTCGTGTTCACGGTGCCGATGGACTCGCCGGGCCTGAAGCTGATCTGCCGCACCTCCTACGAGATGAACGCGGCGCTCACCGGGACCCCCTTCGACTACCCGCTGTCGAGCCGGTTCGACGAGAACGACTCGATCATGGTGATGGACCGGGTCCTGGTGCCGTGGGAGAACGTGTTCTCCTACGGCGTCGAGGCGGCGAACAACTTCGTCATGGCCTCGGGCTTCCTGCCGCGCTTCACCTTCCACGGCTGCGCCCGCCTCGCCGTCAAGCTGGACTTCATCGCCGGATGCGTGATGAAGGCCGTTGAGCTGACCGGCACGTCGAGCTTCCGCGGCGTGCAGATGCAGGTCGGCGAGATCCTCAACTGGCGGGACATGTTCTGGGGTCTGTCCGACGCGATGGCCAAGTCGCCGCAGGAATGGGTCAACGGGTCGGTCCAGCCGAACATCAACTACGGGCTGGCCTACCGGACGTTCATGGGCGTCGGCTATCCGCGGATCAAGGAGATCATCCAGCAGACCCTGGGCAGCGGCCTGATCTACCTCAACTCGCACGCCGCCGACTGGAGCAACCCGGACATCCGGCCCTACCTCGACCAGTACGTCCGCGGCTCCAACGGGGTCGAGGCCATCGACCGCGTGAAGCTGCTCAAGCTGCTGTGGGACGCCGTGGGCAGCGAGTTCGGCGGCCGCCACGAGCTCTACGAGCGCAACTACGGCGGCGACCACGAGGCCGTGCGCTTCCAGACCCTGTTCGCCTACCAGGCCTCCGGCCAGGACCTGGCGCTCAAGGGTTTCGCGGAGCAGTGCATGTCCGAGTACGACGTGGACGGGTGGACCCGTCCGGACCTGCTGAGCAACACCGATCTCGAGATCGTCCGTAGGTGAGCCCGGTGGTGGCTCCGTCGTCGCTCGACATGCGAAAGGCGCTGGGCCGCTTCGCCAGCGGGGTCACGATCGTCACCACCGCTGAGGACCGCTGCGAGACGTCGATCCACGGGATGACCGCCAACGCGTTCACCTCGGTGTCGCTCGACCCACCGCTGGTGCTCGTCTCGATCGCCAACCGCGCGAGGATGAACGCCCGGATCACCGAGACCGGGCGCTACGGCGTCTCGGTACTCGCCGGGGACCAGGAGCCGCTCTCGCTGCACTTCGCCGGGGCCCCACAGGATGACCCGGACCTGGTCCGATTCGTCTGGCGCGGGGACGTGCCGCTGCTGGACGGGGCTTTGGTGCACCTGGCATGTTCGGTGGAGGCCTCGCACCCGGCGGGGGACCACACGCTGCACATCGGGCGCGTGGAGCAACTCTGGTACGACGACGGGCAGCCGCTGGTGTTCTACACCGGTTCCTTCCGGGCGCTGGAACTCCTGGGGCGAGACGACCCCTGGGGCTTCTGAACTCCGTTCGGATGCCGGTTTCTCAGCTCGGCGAGGAACCGACATCCGGGCTGTCCGGTGTCGATTTTCGGAATGCTCCCGGCGCCATTCCCACGCGCTTGCGGAACGTTCGGTGGAAATGTGAGTACTCGCGGAAACCGCAGCGGTAGGCGATCTCCTCCGCCGTCAGCGCCGTGGTGCGCAGGAGCTGGCGGGCCCGCTCCACGCGCTCCTGCAGCAGCCACTCGCTCGGAGTGGTTCCCGTGTCGGCGAACAGCGTCTGCAGCCGCCGCTGCGACGTCCCCAGCTCGCGGCAGACCGCGGCCATCGACCGGTCGGCGTCGTGCAGTCCCGCCCGCAGGACGGCTTTCGCGCGCTGGAGGTCCGCGCGTCGAGCCAGCTCCGCCGAGCCGGTGGCCGCGAGCCTCGCGGTCAGGGCCTCCATGAGCAGGTCCAGTGTGGAGCCGACCAGCACCGGTGAGGACCGCTGGACGCTCTCGGCGTCGAGGCGCGGCACCTGCTGGACGAACTGGCTGAGCATCCCGCCGATCCCGGAGCGTCCGGGGAGGGCGCGGGCGGTCGTCCCGGAGAGCGCGGACTCGGGCAGTCGGGCGAGCAGCTGGCCCCGCGGGACCCGCACCACGACCTGCTCGAAGTCCTGGGGCAGGCGGAACTCGAAGGGCTGCTCGCAGTCCAGGAGCGTCACCGCGCCGTCGCTCAGCACACAGGTGCGGTCGTCCTGGCGGACCTCCGCCAACCCCCGGGTGACCAAGCACAGCAGGAAGTCCGCCCGGCCGTCCGACGCGATCATCGCCGGCGTACGGACGACGGTGTGGGCGGCGGACTGCATCCAGGTGAAGTCCAGCCCGCCGACCGGCCGCGAGAACAGGCTGCTGTCGAACCGCTGGTCCGGCCGGGCGATCGTGAGGTCCAGCTCGCAGTACTGGCTGGCGATCGCGTCGCTCCAGACCGCACGCCCCTCGCGCGGGCCCAGCCCCGTGGTCGTCACCAGCGCGACAGAACCGCCGGGTGTGGTGCGCTCCACGCCAGGTTTCCGTGCGCCTGCAGCCATGTCGCGGATCCACTCCGATCCCTACCGTGACGAACGCGGTGACCCCGGCCACTCCATTCTAGCCCGATAGCGGGCGACTCGGTACAGGCGTTCTCCATGGTTGCCGGACACGAGCAGGGACGCTCGAAGGAGAAAGACATGGCGAATCTCCAGACGATTCAGAAGATCGGCCCGATCCTGGACCTGTTCACCGCGGAATGCCCCGAATGGGGAGTCCGGGAGGTCGCTGCGAGCGTCGGGATCCCGCGGTCGAGTGCTCATTCGGTCATGGCCAGCCTGGTCGATACCGGGCTCCTGCAGTGCCGGACCCGCGGCCGCTACCGGATCGGGTGGCGGGTCGTCGAGCTGTCCGAGGCCCTCCGCGGCACGGTCGACGTGCGGTCCTGCGCCACCCCGTTCCTCGACCGGCTCGTGGAGGGCTACGGCGAGACCACCCACCTCGCCGTGATGGAGCGCGGTCGGGTGCTCTACGTGGACAAGCTCCTCGGCACGCACAACATCTCCGTGCAGGGAGCCAAGGTCGGCTCGAGGCTGGAGGCGCACAGCACCGCAGTCGGCAAGGTGCTCCTCGCGCAGCTCGAGGAGGGCGAGCTGGACCGGATGATCGGGGCCGGGCCGCTGCGGCGGCTCTCGCCCACGACCATCACCGACCCGGTGTCGTTGCGGGCGATCCTGCGCCAGGTCGGCGGCGTCGGCTATGCCGTCGACCTGGGGGAGACGATCGCCGAGGTGTACTGCGTAGCCGCTCCGGTCCGCGACGAGCTCGGCTCGGTGGTCGCGGCGCTGAGCGTCAGCGTGCCCTCCACCCGCTTCCGGAGCCGGCGGGCCGAGCTCACTCGGGCCGTCGTCGACACCGCCCGCGCGGTGTCGCGCAGCCTGGTCGACGCCGACCCGCGCCCGACCGGGGTCGTGACCGTCGCGAGGAGTGCCTCGTGAGCAGCGCCGTCGTCGACAGCGAGATCGAGACCGTCCTCGCGGAGCGGCTGCTGCAGGTCTACCGGGACGGTAGGCCCGTCGCGCCCCTGAGTGCCGAGCTCGGTGCGGAGGTCGGCTTGGACCTGGCCTACCGGATCCAACAACGGCAGGTCCGGGAGTGGGAGAGCCGGGGCGACGTCGTCCGCGGCCACAAGGTCGGCTTGGCGTCCCGCGCCATGCAGCGCCAGCTGGGCGTCTCCCAGCCGGACTTCGGACATCTCACGGCGAGCATGTTCCACGCCGAGCATCAGCCGATCCCCGTCGACCGCTACCTGCAGCCGCGGATCGAGCCCGAGGTGGCGTTCGTGCTCGGTGCCCCGCTCACCGGGCCCGGCGTGACCGTGGCCGATGCGGTCCGGGCGGTCGAGTTCGTGCTGCCAGCCCTCGAGATCGTCGATTCTCGTATCGTGGACTGGCGGATCGGGATCTTCGACACCGTCGCGGACAATGCCTCGTCCGGCGGGGTCGTGCTGGGCAGTCGCCCGGTCCGCCTGGATCAGGTCGACCTCCGGCTGGCCGGCTGCACGCTGCACATCAATGGCGAGCTCGCCGTGACAGGCGCGGGCGGCGCCGTCCTCGGCTCGCCGCTCGCCTCCCTGGTGTGGCTCGCGAACACGGTCGGGCCGCTTGGCGTCACCCTCGAGCCGGGGCACGTCGTGCTGCCCGGCTCGATGACCAGGGCGTTTCCGATCGCCGCGGGGGATACCATCGTGACCCGCATCGCCGGCGTCGGGGACGTGACCGCGGTGCTGGCTGGGGAGGACCCGAGATGACCACGGCGTGGACCGTCGACACGGTGGCCGCCGAACTCCTCGCCGCAGCCGACGCGCCGCGTTCCCGCGGCTCGATCAGTGCCACGTGGCCCGGGCTCGACGTGGGTACCGCTTACGCCGCGCAGGACCGTGCACTCAGCCTGCGGTTGGCGCGCGGTGAGCAGCTCACCGGGGTGAAGCTCGGGGTCACCTCCCGTACCAAGCAGCGGCAGGTCGGCGTCGACCGGCCGTCCACGGCCTGGCTGACCGACGAGATGGTGCTGCCCGCAGGGGCCCCGGTCCCGCGGAACCGGCTCGTGCAGCCCCGGGCCGAGCCGGAGATCGCTTTTGTGATGGGCGAGCGCCTCGCCGGGCCGGGGGTCACGGCCGCGTCGGCGCTGCGGGCGGTGCTCTACGTAGTCGGTGCGATCGAGATCATCGACAGCCGGTTCTCCGGCTACGAGTTCTCGATGGCGGACGCCGTCGCGGACAACAACTCCTCCGGCTTCTTCCTCACCGGCCCGGTCGTCCGCCGTCCCGACACACTCGACCTGGCCATGGAGGCCTGCCTGCTCGAGGTCGACGGGGAGATCGTCGACTCCGCGACCGGGGCTGCCGTCTACGGCAACCCCGCCGAGGCACTCGCCTTCGCCGCCAACACCCTCGCCGAGCGCGGGCGGGCGATCGAGGCGGGCTGGACCGTCCTCACCGGCGGCATGACGGACGCCGCCCCGATCGCACCGGGAGCCCGGATCGCCGCGCATTTCACCCATCTCGGATCCCTCACCCTGGACGGAGGCGGACATGCCGATCATTGAGGTCACCCTCGCCGAGGGCCGCACCCCGGCCCAGCTCCGGGCGCTCATCCACGCGCTCACGGACGCCGCCCACCGCGCGCTCGATGCCCCGGTCTCCGCGGTCCGGGTGATCCTGCGCGAGACCCCGAGAACCCACTTCGCGGCGGGCGACGTCACACTCGCCGAGCGCAAACAGGCGACCTGACCTGCAGTCCCACCAACAGGTGATCGCGAAGATGTGCGCGAACATCGACCAGATCAGCAACGGCCGATTCCACGTCGACCTGATCTCCGCCACGTACCGCCCCGGGCGGAGCACTCAGGACGAGCCGGCGCCGACGATTCGGGCGGGCTTGATGTTCTGGTTGTGGTGGAAGACGTTCTCCGGGTCGTACCGCGCCTTGATCCGGGAGAGCCGGTCGTACTTCTCCGGGCCGTACGCAGCTCGGACGCGGTCCTCGTCGTACTCGTTCATGTTGTTGATGTAGCTGCCGGAGCTCATGCCGAAGGGGCGCATGTCGGTCCAGAACTGCCGGACCCACTTGCGGTCGTCGGCGAGTTCCGCGGCCGTCTCGCAGGTGGCGGTGATGATGAAGTGGGACGCGGCGTCGCGCGGGCTGGTGGTGCAGTTCGGGCAACGCCGCAGCCTCGCCCCCTTGCAAGCCGGGCGGGAGTCGGTGCCGGTGTTCGTCGTTGACCAGCTGTCCGACGTCGACCGATTGACGGATCAGATCATCGAGAACGACCAGCGCGTGGACCTGTCCACCGCGGAACGTGTGAAGGGGTGGGAGCAGCTCGCGGCGTTCGGGCTCGCGGCGTCGGTGATCGCGAAACGGACCGGGGCGAAGAAGGCGCAGGTGCAGACCGGGCTCAAGGTCAGCGCCTCGGAGCTGGCGGCGAAGGCGGCGCAGCGCTGGGATTTCCTGGACCTGGAGCAGGTGGCTGCGGTTGCGGAGTTCGAGGCTGATCCGGCGGCGGTGAAGGCGATCGTGGCGGCGGCGAAGTCGGGCCAGTTCGACCATGCCGTGCAGCGGCTACGCGATGACCGCGCCGACGCTGCGGCGCAGGAGGCCGTGCGCGTGCAGCTCGTCGAGGCCGGGGTGGCGGTGATCGAACGCGAGGAGATGGCGTGGCCGATGGGACGGCTCGACAACCACCACCTCGACGCGGTCGAGCACGCGAGCTGTCCCGGGCATGCCGCCTACGTGTCCACGGTCTGGAGCAGTGAGCTGCAGGGTCAGACCTTCGCGGCGATCTACGTGTGTCGTGACGTCGTTGCGCATGGTCATGTCGACCCGAAGACCGCCAACGCTGACGGGGGTGCGCGGACGCCGATGAGTGAGCAGGACAAGGCCGATCGGAAGGTGGTGATCGAGCGCAACAAGCAGTCGGCGTCCGCGACCACGGTGCGCCGGGACTGGCTGCGCGGCTTCGTGGCGCGTAAGAGTGCTCCGGTGGGGGCGGAGCGGTTCATCGCGACGGTCCAGATCGCTTCTTCTGCTTGCCGTCGGGGTCACGCCATCTGGCGAGCCATCGTCCGTCCCGCGTGTCCCTGACGGCGTCGTTGCCGAGATGCCGACGATGTAGGTGTCCTGGCGGGGAGTCGATCAAGACTCGTCGCGGCGGAGAGATTCTTGGCTCCGGTCACGTGCACAGCCTCGGCAGGCATGCCGTCTACCCGGGTGACCACGGATTGACCACGTGGAGACAGCACCTGTTCTGAACCGTGAGGGATCGGCTCACCAAGCGGATGGAGACCAAATGTTGCGCGTGCGGCGGGCTCGGCGGCTGGGCTTCGCACTGATCGTCGCCATCGGATTGTCGACTTGTCGCAGAAGCTGGCTGCAACCCACGTCGGCGGTGCCGTGGCGGGCTGCCCGGCGGCGCCCACCCGCACCCAGGTGAGGATGAGCACGCCGAAACCAGGACGAGCGGCCGGACCCGCACACTCGTTGGGCGAGGTGCCGGCCGCTCGTGCTGGCGGAGAGCTCGTGGCCCGCCGTGTGGGTTGATCAGCAGCCGATCAATCCCCGGATGCGACTTGCGTCGGCGATCAGCTGGTTTGCCGTGGCTGTCGGGATCTTCTTGCCGGACTGGGCCTTGACCTCGTTGATGAACCCGGTCAGAGAGCTGCAAGTACCCGCGGTGTCACCCGCGGCCAGGGAGCTCCGCGCGGAGGCGATCTTACTGGAGAGGCTGTTGCCCGGGCCGACACCCTGAACGGCGCTCGCGAGAGCACTCAACTGCGCCGCAGCGCCGTTGTTGGCAGGCACCGTGTAGGAGATCGTGATCGATGCCGGGTCGCCGGCCACGCTCACCGTGCCGCCGCTGGGGACGAGTGATGACCCGCCGCCCCCACCGCCGGCCGACACGGCGTCGCCGCCGCCGCTTCCGGCCGTGTCGCCGCCCGAGCCGCCACCATAGAGCCCGCCTCCGCCGGCGCCGGCAAATCCTGATGTGCTGGCACCAACGCCCTGTGTGCCGGCGTTGCCCGTGCTTTGCACCTGTCCGTCAACTGACGAGGTTCCGCCGACTCCTCCCGCGCTCGCGGTTCCGGCGCCACCGCCGGTGCTCGCCCCTGTCACGCCGGGACACACCTGTCCGGGTCCGCCCGCGCTGCCTCCGTTGCCTCCATCGCCGCCGGGCAGGCGCGCCGCGTCGCAGGCGCCTGCGGTGGATGCTCCGCCGCCACCGCCCGCGGCGACCACGACGCGGGACGCCAATGACCCCGCGGCGCTCTGCGTCTGCGTTCGGACATCGGACGCGCCACCGCCGCCGCCGGCGAACAACGGGTTGCTGCCGCCGCCGTTGAACCCCCCGTTGCAGGTCACGGTCGAGTAGCAGTTGCTGCCGCCGGTTGCTGCTCCCCCAACCTCGACGTAGAGCACCTGGCCTGCGGACAAGCCGGGCAGAGTGCCGCTCACCCGGGCCCCTCGCGATGGGGTGTTCCCGTCGACGCTCACGCCTCCGCCACCGCCAACCGCGACGACCTGTACCTGGGTGACTCCGGACGGCACCGTGAACGTCTGCTCGGAACCGGTGGAGCTGTAGGAGCAGGTCACCACCCCGCCACTGCTGGGAGCGGAGCAGGGATCGGCCGCCCATGCCGTGCCGGCCAACGGCATCACGCCGACGCCCACCACGAAGGCCGCTGTAACCGCGCACCTCCGGAGCCATCGAGATCGGCGCCCTGCAGATTCGAACAAGTCGTTCATAACCCGGCCCCTAACGTCGCGCGTACCTGCACGTCGGCCGTTGCTCGTCGCGTCGCGGAGCGGCTCGTCGAGCGCTCCACCGACCCTGACTCCAGCCCACGCGGGCAATCTCGAGATGCCGAGTAGGTACGTCGGGATCCACCCTGCGGCGTTACGGGTTGGCCCAATCCGTTGAATGTGTCGGCGCGGGCTCGACCCTGCTGCATCAGGGCTGGGGCGAGCCCTGCGACTCCGACAGTGACGGCGATGGTGGCTCAGGGGCGGCTGGACGAGCACCACGACCAGTCCGGCGAGCATCGCCAGTGCGACCGAAGGTTCCCGCAGTCGGCGGGGCAGCAGCAGTGCTCCGAGCAGTCGGACGACGACCACGACGCTCAAGGCGATTGCCGCCACGATGCCGGGCCACCCGGCCAGCGCCCACTGCAACAAGCCGATGGTGCAGCGGGGCGTGCTCGGCACTCGAGGACGAGAACGGCGTTGCTGCGGGTCGTGGGAGCGGTGGAGACGCTCTCGCACCGGCGGCGACGGGTCCGGTTGCACGTCTGCGACGGCGGCGCTGCACCGACTCGTCGGGAGACCGTCGCTGCCATCGCGGAGCTGTCCGGGTTGGTGGACCACGTTGCCATCCGATGGGCGGATCGGGCTCTACCGGATACCGAGGTGCTGCTGGTCAGCCGTTCGGTCGGGCCCCTAGGTATTAGGTAGGCGCGGTTGCCTCGAGATGAGTAGGCCTTGTCAGCCAACACCCGGTTCGGGCGCGAGCGGGCCCGACCTGATCCCACTCGAGCCACCCGGATGCGTTCCAGAACCGTGACGAGCTGCGGGCTGGCGCCTCGCTGCGTCGAGATCGCGCTGCAGGTAGATGTCGAGGAAGGTCGACGTGCGCAGCGACATCGCCGCGCCGTTCTGCTCCTTCACCGCGGCCAAGTAGCCGAAGTAGACCCACTGGATCGCCTCCTGCCCGGTGGCTGCCGGGCCCGAGATGTCGATGCCGTAGGAGGCGGCCATGGTGTGGAGGTCGCCCAGTGCTCTGATCTGCTCGGCGAGCTCCTCGCGGTCCCGGATGACGTCCTCGCTGGAGGTCAGCGCGTCGAGTGCGGCCTTGACCATTCGCTTGACTGCGACGAGCCGGTCCACGCCGTAGAGCGCGACCCGGCGATAGTCACCGATGATGCGGCCGCGGCCGTAGGCGTCCGGTAGCCCCGGTGATGATGTGCGAGCGCCGCGCCGCGAGGATCTCTTCGGCGTAGGCGTCGAAGACACCGTCGTTGTGGTCTTGCGGTACTTCGTGAAGTTCTCCTCGACCCGCGGGTCGATCGCGTAGCCGTAGGTCGCCAGGCTGGTCTCGACGACGCGCCAGCCGCCGTTCGGCATGATCGCGCGCTTCAGCGGCGCGTCCGTCTGCAGGCCGACGATCAGCTCGCTCTCGCGGTCGATCCACCCAGGAGCGTGCGCGGTGATCGATGACGGGGTGTGGGCGTCCACGTCGTAGACGCCCCGCTCCCGTTCGGCCGGGAACATCGCGGTGAGCCGCGCCCACACGGCTCTCGTCCGCGCGGTCGCACCAGCCAGGAACGAGGCATCACCCTCGTAGAGCGTGTAGTTGTCCTGCAGGATCCGCCGGGTGTCGATCGCATCGCGCCACGTCGTCCCGTGGAAGCCGCGCCACGGGTCTTGCCGCTCGGTGCCGGCAGCAGAGCAGAAGGTCCCGTAGGTGCCAGTCGGATGGCGGGGGCAACACAAGCCAGGTTCAGGGGGCTCACCTGCATCGCAACACAGCGGGCCCGCGGGGTCACGACGATCGCCGACGATCGCCGACGATCGCCGCGCCCATCCCGTTGACCCGCTGCGGGAGGGCGCTTGGTCCGCGGCTCGCCGCTTTCAGCCGACCGCAGCGGCTCCGTTCGAAGCCACCGCCGGAACCGGTCGACCGGCAATCGGGGCCGTCGGCGCAATGGCTGCAGCCGCCGTCTCTCGTGCGAGGAAGGAGCCGAGCTCCCCGATGGTGCTCATGAGCGGGGCGGGGAACACGACAGTGGTGTTCTTGTCGACGCCGATCTCGACGAGGCTCTGCAGGTTGCGCAGCTGCAGCGCGAGTGGGTGCTGCATCATGATGTCGGATGCCTGACCGAGTGCCTCGGCTGCCAGGGACTCGCCCTCGGCGTTGATGATCTTGGCGCGCTTCTCCCGCTCTGCCTCGGCCTGGCGCGCCATGGCGCGCTTCATGCTGTCGGGCAGCTGGATGTCCTTCAGCTCCACCAGCGTCACCTCGACGCCCCAGTCGACGGTGGTGACGTCGAGGATCTCGCGGATGTCCTTGTTGATGCGGTCGGTCTCCGAGAGAGTCTCGTCGAGGGTGTGCTGTCCGACGACCTTGCGCAGCGTGGTCTGGGCGATCTGGTCGATGGCGGCGTAGACGTCCTCGATGGCGACGACGGACTTCACCGCGTTGACCACCTTGAAATAGGCGACGGCCGACACGTCGACGCTCACGTTGTCGCGGGTGATGATGCCCTTGGGACTGGATCGGCATGGTGATGATCCGCAATGACACGCGGTGCAGGACGTCGACGATCGGGATGATCAGGCGCAGGCCGGGATCGCGGGCGCCCAGCACGCGGCCGAACCGGAACAGCACGCCTTGCTCGTACTGCTTGACGATCCGCACCGCCAGCCACATCGCCACCAGGGATGGCGGCCACCACGACGACGAAGACGGTGACGGCGGTGCTCATGAGGTCTCCCCGACGTGCGAGCGGACGACGGCCACCGGGCAGGGGGCCTTGTGCAGGAGCGCGTTGCTGACGGATCCGAGCACCACGCCGGCGAAGTCGCCGCGGCCTCGCGAACCCACGACGATGAGCTGGGCCCGTGCTGCCAACCTGAGCAGGGAGTGGGCCGGGTTGTCACGGGTGATCTGTCGCTCGAGGGCTACGTCGGGGAACTTCTCCGACCACCGGGCGAGCCGCTCGGACAGGCGTGCGCTTTCCTCGGCCTCGATCGCAGGCCAGGAGACCATGACCGACGCCATCGCGGGATCGAAGGCCATGTCCGACCAGGTGTGGGCCGCGATGAGCGGCACCTTGCGGGCTGCGGCGGCCTCGAAGGCGAACGCGAGCGTCGGGTCGCCGGCCGGGGTTCCGTCGACACCGACGACGATGGGGAGGAGCGCGGTCTCTGCCGGGTCCCGCTCCGGCCCGCGGACGACGACGACGGGGCACGACGCGTGAGTGGCCAGTGCGACGGTCACCGAGCCGAGTAGCAGCCCCTCGATCCGGCTCAGCCCGCGATCGCCGATCACGACGAGCTGCGCGTGCCGGGACTCGACCTCCAGGACGTGCAGTGCGGATCCCGCCACGAGCTCGTGCTCGACCTCGATGCCGGGCGCTTCCTGCTCGGCCACGACGACCGCGGCGGCGAGCTGGATGCGTGCGCGGTCGGTCATGACGTCCACATAGGCGTTGCCATGGCCGGCGCGGTCGGTCCCGACCGGCCAGCCGAAGGCGATGACCAGCCGCAGCGTTATCCGGCGCCGGGCAGCTTCGGCGGCGCCCCAGCGCACCGCACGCAGCGCGCAGGGCGAGCCGTCGACGCCGACCACCACGGTCTGGCGGATGTCGGGGCTGTGCATCGTTTTGCGCTCCTCGGGATCGGGTTGCACCTGACGGTCCTCGCGAACAGCGGAGCGCGGCAGCGGCACTCGGCCCGCGCGGGCGGGGTCCTTCGACCTGTCCGGTACCGGGCGTTCAAGGCAGCGGCGGATCAGCCCGCAACGGAAGGGATGGACCGAACGGCCCGTTCCGGACCTATCGGCGGTCCGCGCAAGCCATGTCCGGCGCGCCGAGTCGCCGGACGTCCGTCGCCGCCTCCCCGTGAGGATGTGCCGGGCCGTGGAGCCTCGGCCTCGCGCTGCGGCGGCGTGGATCTTCGCAAGCACGTTGGCGATGTAGGTCGACCTACCGCAGCCGGCCCGCGTACCTCGACGCGAGCCGCGCGGGCGCCGTGACCTGGACCTGGTCCTCGGGTCGGCACGGGCCCCCGTCACCACGAGGGAGAGCGATCTCCTGGAGGAGGCTGCAGCCGCGTTGCTGGCGGCACCATCGACGGGGACGAACGAGCACTCTCGTCGGGATGTGATCAGCCATCGGTGGGGCCGCCTCTTCAGAGGCGTTCGATGCGGTCGGCCTGCGGGCCCCGGTCGCTCTGACGCACCGCGTACCGGACCCGGTCACCCTTCTGCAGCGGCTCCGACCCCATGATCACGGACACGTGGGCGAAGAGATCGTCGCCGCCTGCGTCCGGGGTGATGAAGCCGAAGCCGCGGTCGCCGTCGTAGCGCGCGACGACGCCCTCGCCGCCTCGCACGGGCACGTCCCGCGCCGCCGGCCCTGCGGCCGCGGCAGGTGCCGACCGCTGCGGCGCCGTCTGGGGCTCGGCGCCCCGGACCAGGTGCACGTCGCGGGCCTGCGGGCCCTTGTCTCCACTAGCCACCTCGTAAGCGACGCGGTCGCCCTCCGCGAGCCACGTCAGCCCCTCGGCCAGTGCCCGGGCGTGAACGAAGACGTCCTCGGCGCCGGAGTCGGGGTTGATGAAGCCGAAGCCCTTGCCCTCGTCGTACCAGGCCACCGTGCCGTCGGCACCGTCCGCGGTGCCGTCCGCGGCGCCCAGTCCGGCCCCCGCTCCCAGCGGGATCACGTGCCCGGCCTGCGGGCCGCGCTCGCCTTCGACGATCAGGAAGGCCACCCGCTGCCCCTCGGTGACCACGCCGCCGGTCACGATGGCGGAGCTGTGCACGAAGATGTCGGCGCCGCCGCCGTCCGGCGACGCGAAGCCGTACCCCTTGCCCGGCTCGTACCAGTTGACGGTGCCGAGCAGACCCACGGCGCTGCCGGTGGCCGCATCGGCGGTGACGCGAACGCGCAGCGCCTGGGGCCCGCGGTCGTTCTCGCCGACCTCGAACACGACGGCCTGACCCTCGCGGAGCACTTTCGCGCCGCCGTCCCCGACGATCTCGGAGGCGTGCACGAACACGTCCGGCGAGCCGTCCTCGGGCGCGAGGAAGCCGAAACCCCGTTCGGCGTCGAACCAACGGACGGTTCCCTGCGGCATCAAAGGCTCCATGTAGAGAGGGCGGGCACTGGCCCCCAGTCTCTCTGACGGACCTCGCGGTCCGTCGGGCCGGGCCCACAGGCGGGCGGTGCGGAGCCAGTGGCGGGCCGTTGGTCCACCTGGCGACACGCCGAGTTCGAGACCAGGTCTGATTCCCCGCTGTGGTCACACGGCCGTGAGGTGCTCGTTGTGTCTGCACCGCGTGCTCGACCCCGCTGCCCATCCCGGGCCGTCGAGCAGATGGGCGATGACCACGTCCCCGGCTTCGTAGCCGGCACATCCGGCGTCGAGGTGGAACGCGGCGTCGGCTTGTGCCAGCGCCGTGTGCGCACCGGCTCCGCGGCCCAGCGGTTCTGCCGAGCCGTCGTCGTGCAGGGTGACCAACACGTACTCCTCCACACCCGGTCGGCTGGGCACGTCGGTGCGCAGCCGGGCCGTGACCGGCGGCCGTCGGGAAACCTCGCGGTGTTGCATCTCGGCGAGCAGTGGGATGGCGAACAGGTCGACGGCGACCGCTGCGGAGATCGGGTAGCCGGGCACACCGATGACGGGTACGGCCGGGTCTCCGTGTCGGATCCCCAGCAGCACGGGATGTCCCGGCCGTACGGCGACACCCTGCACGACCACCGTGCCGACGGCGCGTAGGACGTGGGAGGTGTGGTCGTCGCGTCCGGCGCTCGATCCGGCGAGCACGAGCACGAGGTCGGCGGCGGCTGCGCGCACGGCGTCCTCGATCATGCCCGGATCATCGGGCTGGATGGCGGTGACCACGACGTCACAGCCGAACTCCTGCAGCATGGCGACGAGGAGCAGCGAGTTCGTGTCGTGGAGCTCGCCGGGCGCGAGCGCGGCGCCGATCGGGCGTACCTCGTCGCCGGTGGGAATGATCGTCACGACCGGTCGGCGCCGGACGTCGACCGCGCTCACGCCGCCGGCCGCCGCAGCTGCCAGGTCGGCCGGTCGCAGCACCCGGCCGGCGGCGGCGAGCCGGTCGCCTGCGCGTACGGACTCGCCGACCTGCCGGACGTGCTGGCCCGCGCGGGCGGGCTCGCGCAGGTGCACCGAGCCGTCCGGTCGGCGGCGCAGATGCTCCCGCACCACCACGGCGTCGGCGCCCGGTGGTAGCGGATCGCCGGTGTCGACCACGGTGAACCGGTCCGCGCCCACGACGCGAGACGCGGTGCAGGCGGCGGTGACGGCGATCCCGTCCATTGCTGCGCACGCCACGGCGGGCACCGAGATCGCGGCGTGGACGGCGGCGGCGGTGACGCGCCCGGCGGCGGCGGTGATCGGGACGCGTTCACCGTCGACGAGATCGGCGCATCCTGCGGCCGCGCGGGCGGCGCGCCAGGCCGCCGCCGCCGCCGCGACGGAGAGTGCCATCAGACGGCCTCGACCTCGACGCGGGTGTCGGAGAACGTCGGCGCGTTGCCGAGGTCGGCGAACGCGAAGGGGTTGACGGCGTTCACCGTCGCCTGGTCCTTCGCGTTCTTGCGCCACGCACCCATCGGGGACAGGACGACGCCGGGTGCGATCTCGTCGCTGACCTCGACGAGCGCGAGGTACTGGCCGCGGTCGTTGAACACCCGCACGTACTGCCCGGTGACGACGCCGCGCTCCTCGGCGTCCTGCGGGTGCATGATCACCGACTGCTCGCCCTGCACGCGCTTCTGCTTGTCCTGGTCGCCTGCGCTGGAGTTGACGTAGGCGTGTGACTTGGGCGAGATGAGGTTGAGCCGGTAGCCGGAGTCGGCCGTCTCGCGCGGCGGGATGTAGTGGGGGAGCGGGTCGACGACACCGCCGGGCTGGAACTCCTCGCAGCCCTGGCGGAACAGCGGCACGACGAAGTTGCCTGCGGCTTCGGCGATCGACGACCTGAACTCCGTCTTGCCCGACGGTGTGGGGAAGTTCCCCTCGGCGTGGGGTGCGTACTCGTCGGGGCTCGGGAGGTTGAGCCGTGCCCAGCCGGTCTCGCGCAGGGACTCCATGGTGATGCCCGCCATCGCCGGGGCGTCCCAGTCGAAGGCCTCGGCCATCATGTCCTCGTCGGTGCGCGTGAAGCACGGCTCCGTGAAGCCCATGCGGGCGGCGAGCCTGCGGAACAGCTCGGTGTTGGAGATCGCCTCGCCCATCGGCTCGACGGCCGGGGTGTTGAGCGTGACGTAGAAGTGCCCCCAGCTGAACATGATGTCGTGGTGCTCGAGCTGGGTGGTGGCGGGCAGCACGATGTCCGCGTAGCGCGCGGTGTCGGTGAGGACGTGGTCGCTGACCACGGTGAACAGGTCCTCACGGGCGAGCCCGGCCGCCATCTTGTCCTGCTCTGGGCACACCACGAGCGGGTTCGAGTTGTAGACCATCAGCGCGTTGATGGGCGGGTCGAGCTCCATCTCGCCGTTCAGTGCGCGGCCGAGGAGGTACTGGTTGACCACGCGCGTGCCCGGTGTCTGCAGCTCGGGGTGCATGTGCGCACCCCAGTTCACCGGGAACGCCCACAGCGGCAGCTGCAGCAGCCCGCCGCCGACCTTGCGCCATGCGCCGACGAGCGCGGGCAGGCAGGCGATCGAGCGCACCGTCTGGCCGCCGCCCGCGTGGCGCTCGATCGCGACGCCGATCCGGATCATCGACGGCTCCGACGTCGCGTACTCGCGGGCGAGGGTGCGGATGTCCTCGGCCGGGATCCCCGTCTGCTCCGCTGCCCACTCCGGTGTGTGCTCCTGCACGCGCTCGACCAGCTCCGCGTAACCCACGGTGTGGTCGCGGATGTAAGCCTCGTCGGTCAGGCCCTCGTTGATGATCACGTGCATCATCGCCAGAGCCAGCGCGCCGTCGGTGCCCGGCCGGATCGGGATGTGCCAGTCGGCCCGTTTGGCGGTGCGGTGGCGCATCGGGTCGATGACGACGACCTTCGCCCCACGGCGCTGGGCCTCGGCGACGAACGGCCACAGGTGCAGGTTCGTCGAGACCATGTTGCAGGCCCAGATGATGATGTAGCGCGAATGGACGAGACTCTCCGGGTCGACGCCCGCGGTGGCGCCGATCGTCATCGTGTAAGCGGTGCAGGCGCCGGAGTCGCAGTAGGTGCGCTCGGAGATCGTGGCACCGAGCTTGTTGAAGAACGGGTCGCCGACGTTGAGGCCGTTGAGGATGCCCTGGGTACCGAGGTAGCTCACGGGCATGATCGATTCGGGACCGTTCTCGGCGATCGTCGCCCGGAAGCGGGTGGTGATCTCGTCGAGCGCCTCGTCCCAGGTGATCTCCTCGAACCGGCCGCTGCCCTTGGGGCCGGTGCGGCGCAGCGGGTGCAGGAGCCGGTCGGGGTGATAGACCTTGTCCTGGTAGTTGTTGACCTTGACGCACAACCCGCCGCGGGTGAACGGGTGGTCGGGATCGCCGCGTACGCCCGTGGCCTTGCCGTCGGTGACGGTCACGAGCATCGCGCAGGTGTCGGGGCAGTCGTGCGGGCACGCGGCCCGCACCGTCGTGGTGGAGACGTCGGTGACGGGAATGTCGTCGATCGCGGTCATCGCCTCATGGTGGGGGCGCCACGCCGTCCCCGGTTGGCGTGGTGTGACGACCCTGTTGTCATCCAGTGACGGGTTCGCCTCGCCGTTGACGCTGGTTCGACCCGCTCCTAGCCTGGGTCGACGCCCGAGGAACCGAGGCCACATGGATCCCACGACGACCGATCGTCTGGATGCGTGGCGCGACATCATCCGGGAGAACTTCGTCGCGCTCGACATCCACGCCCATCGCCGCGAAGGCTTCGCCGGGTCCGTCCGCAGCACCGAGGTGGGGCACCTCAAGGTGGCGTCGGTCGAGTCGGTCGCGCAGGGTTTCAGCCGCACCCCCGGCCTGGTACGCCGCGATGACGACGCCTACCTCCAGGTCGGGCTGCTCGTGAAGGGTGCGGCGCAGGTGGTGCAGGACCGTCGCGAAGCGGTGTTGCGTCCTGGGGACTTCGCGGTCTACGAGACCGGCCGCCCGTTCTTCTGGGGGCTGCAGGGCACCTGGGAACTGCTCGTCTTCGCCTGGCCGCGCCGCAGCATCGCGCTCGACGCCGCCACGTCGCAACAGCTCACCGCACGCGCGCTCCGGGGCAACAGCGGCCTGGGAGCGCTGGTCGGGCGGCTCCTGCGCGATCTGTGCGCCACCCCGCCCGACCTCAGCAACACCGGCAGCGTCCGGCTCGCCGACGAGGTCGCCGAGCTGGTCACCACGGTCGCAGGCGAACAGGTACGACCCGCCGAACCCACCCGGGCCACCGACGCCCTGCTCCGCCGGATCGACGCCTACATCGTCGAGAACCTCGCCGATCCCGACCTCGGCCCGGCCGGCATCGCCGCCGCCCACTTCATCTCTCCCCGCCACCTCCACCGGCTCTTCGCCCACCGCGACAACACCGTCGCGCAGCACGTTCAACGGATGCGGCTGGACCGCTGCCGTCGGGAGCTCCTCGACAACGCCTCGATCACCGACATCGCCTACCGCTGGGGCTATCCCGACCTCGCCACGTTCAGCCGGGCCTTCCGCGCGGCCTACCGGATGTCACCCAGCGAGTGGCGTGCGTCGCGACCCGGCACGGGGGGAAGCTGACCACGGTGGTGTCGCAGGCCGACAACCTCAGTTCCGTGGGCGTGAGGGTGCCGTCCGTCCGGTGCTCACGAGAAGACGACCGTCTTGTGCCCGTCGAGCAACACGCGGTTCTGCGTGTGCCAGAGCACCGCCCGCGACAGGGCCATGCACTCGGTGTCGCGGCCGAGCCTGGTCACGGCGGCGGCGTCCATCGAGTGGTCGACGCGGGCGACGGCCTGCTCGATGATCGGCCCCTCGTCCAGGTCCGAGGTCACGTAGTGCGCGGTCGCGCCGATGAACTTCACGCCGCGCTCGGCGGCCTGCACGTAGGGCTTGGCGCCCTTGAAGCTCGGCAGCATCGAATGGTGGATGTTGATCGCTCGGCCCTCGAGCGCCTTGCACAGCTCGGGGGAGAGGATCTGCATGTAGCGGGCCAGTACCACCAGGTCGATGTCCAGCTCGTCGACCAGCTGCAGGAGCGTCGCCTCAGCCTCTGGCTTGGTGTCCTTGGTGACCGGCACGTGGTGGAACGGGATCCGGTAGTGGTCGGCCATGGTGGCCAGGTCGGGATGGTTGGACACGATCGCCGGGATCTCGACGTCGAGCGCGCCCGAGTTGGCCCGGAACAGCAGGTCGTTGAGGCAGTGCCCGAACTTGCTGACCATGATCAGCACGCGGGGTCGCTCGCTGGTGGTGTGCATCCGCCAGGTCAACGAGAGGTCGGCGGCGGTGTCGGCGAACGCCTGGCGCATCGATGCCAGATCGAGCGCACCACCGGCCTCGCCCGCCGCGGGGGCGAACTCCACCCGCATGAAGAAGCGGTTCACATCCCGATCGGTGAACTGCTGGCTCTCGGCGATGCTGCAGCCCTGGTCCACCAGGAAGCGGGACACCGCGTAGACGATGCCGGCGCGGTCGGGGCAGGACAGGGACAGTGCGTAGTGGTCCGGAGCGGGAGTGCTCATGTCAGGAGACCTTCTGTGCTGTTGGGGACGCTGTCGAGGTGGACGCTGTGTGGGCGGCGGCGAGGGCGGTGTTGCGGATCAGCCAGACGTCCGTGACGGGGCCGACCCCGTCTGGGACCGGGGCGATGGCCCGGGCGCGAGCGCGGCGACCACCAGCACCCCGCTGGTCGCCGGGTCGTGGTGGAGCCGGCGGATCGCTCGTCTGCCACCCGCGCGCCGGCGAGCTGGGTCACGGCTCGCCTTCTCAGCCGGCGAGTGAGGTGGTGCTCAAGGTCGCGCGGATCTCGATCTGCTGGTGCGCCTCGGCGATCGGCTTGCCCGTTGCCTCCGGTTCACCCCAGACCACGGTGACCTCGCGGCCGTCTCGCACCTCGGCCTCGTCGATCATGGCGAGGGAGGACCAGCCGCCGACGTTGGTGGTGTAGCCGCTGTAGGTGGAGAGCCCGACCTGGCGTCCTCCGACGTGCACCACGTCGAACGGACAGGTCGAGTACACCGACGACGGCACTCCCAGTCGCTTGGTCCGGTCGGCTCCGCCGAAGTAGCTCCGCGCGATGGCGGTGGTCACGTCGTCGTCGTTCCAGCGCAGCCAGACCTTCTGCCGGTGCGGCTGGTCGGCCAGCTCCTCAAGGGCCGCGCGGCCGATGAAGTCGTGGTCGAACTTGACGTGCCGTCCGTAGCCCAGGTCCCACGGGGTCTGGTAGTAGCTCTCGATCGAGTCCGCGACGTAGCTGCCGCCGAGCGAGGCCATGCCCTCCCAACTCGCGCCGGGCAGGTACTCGCGGTAGGCGCGCATGCCGTCGCCGGAGTAGATGGCCGGGGTCGGCGACGGGATCCAGCCGCTCTCGGTCGGGGTGGTGGCGTAGGACAGGGCCCCGCCCTCGCGCAGCCCGAACTCCTGACCGGCGGTGAGCAGTGCCTCCTTGACCTGCGCCGAGAACTCGGACGGGCCGGTGATCTCGAGGCCGGTGTGCCGGGACATGGTGTGGTTGAGTGCCCGGACCTGCACCCCGGCGATCTCGAAGTGCCCGATGTTGAAGAACTTGACCTGCGGAAGCTCCTTGCCGTAGGCGGCGGCCAGCACCTCGAGTGCGTTCGGGCCCTGAAGCTGGTAGCGGAAGATCAGCCGCCGGCCGTTGCGCTCCAGGCTGCGGACATCCCGCGTGACCTCGATGTCGAAGTCGCCGGTCTCGGCGCGGAACGCCGCGTAGTTGGGGGCGGTCGGGCGCCCGACCAGGCTGAACTCCTCCTCTCCCAGTCCGAAGAGGATGCCGTCACCGATCACGTAGCCGTCCGGGCTGACGGTCACGAGCTGCTTGGCCTTGTCCGGCCCGAACGTCGCGAAGCTGTTGACGGCGATCGAGGCGAAGAACTCCATGAGGCGCGACCCGCGGAAGTACACGTCGGTCATGTGGAACGACTGGTCGAACAGGACCGCGGTCTCCTTCCACGCGGTCTGCTCGTCGCCCCAGTTCGAGAACTCGTCGGGGATCGGGAACTCGTAGTGCCCGGCGGGGGAGTTGCGCATCATCGTGACGGGGTCACCGATGCGCTGGATCTTCTGTTCGAGGCTCTCGGCCATGATGTGCCTTTCTCCGGCGACTGCGTTGTCTCAGCTGTGGGGCGTGGTCTCAGCTGTGGGCGCGGCGACGCGCTGCTGCCACGCGACGGTGGCGGCGACCTGGTTGAACGAGAACAGGTGCAGGCGCTCGACGTTCAGCTCCGGCGACGTGAGGTCCGCGCCCATGCCCTCGAGCACCTGCTCGGGGCGGTACGCCTTGCCGCGCAACAGGTTGCCGACCAGACCGTGCTGCTTGGACAGGTATCGCAGCGAGGAGCCGACACCGATCCGGAGGGAGAGCGCGGCGAGCTTGCGCGTCTCCATGGGGGCCGCGAGGCCGATGTGCAGCGGAAGATCGATCCCGGCCTTCCGGGCGGCCCGCAGCCAGCACACGAGCGTCCGCGCGTCGAAGCACAGCTGGCTGACCATGTAGTGCGCCATCGGCTGCTTGGCGCGCAGGGCCTCGGCCAGCACGTCGTCCGGGATGCTCGGGTGGCCCTCGGGGTAGCACGCGACGCCGATCGAGGTCAGACCGTGGTCCAGCCCGGCGAGCGACTCCAGCAGCTCCGCAGAGGAGGTGTACTTGCCGGCGGGCTCGGCCGCGTCCCCGGCGATGACGTACAGGTTGGTCACCGCGGCGGCCTCGAGCCTGCGGACGAACTCCTTGAGCGTGGCCTCGTCGGCGACCTGCCGGGCGGCCAGGTGCGGCACCACGGTGTAGCCCACGGCGGCCGCGTACTCGGTGGCCGCCAGCGTGCGCTCCAGACCGAACTTCGGCGAGCACGTGATGGTGACGGTGGTGCCGGCCGGGACCTCGGCGAGCTGCGCCTCGTGGCCCTTGGTCGGGATGATCTCGATCTTGGCGTTCCGGACCAGCGTTCGGATCTCGGGCGTGGTGGCAGGGCTGCCGCGAAGGCTCAT
Source organism: Pseudonocardia sp. GCM10023141 (assembly GCF_042653605.1). Lineage (NCBI taxonomy): Bacteria > Bacillati > Actinomycetota > Actinomycetes > Pseudonocardiales > Pseudonocardiaceae > Pseudonocardia > Pseudonocardia sp. GCM10023141. The sequence continues at coordinate 33,323 of NZ_JBHSIR010000062.1, read as the reverse complement.
CGACCTCTCCAGGTGGTTCGAGCGGTCGGCGGCGCGTCTCGCCATGATCGAGCCACGTCGTGACGTCATGGGCGGGGGTGCCGTCGCTGAGGCATACTCTCTCACGAGAAAGGTTTCTCGACAACTAGTTGGAGTGGTGGCGGAATCCCCGGGCTCGTCTCGTGGGGCAAGCCGGATGATCTCCGATCTCGCCGCTCTCGGTGACGGGAGTACGGGGACTACCCTGCTGACCATGACGGGGAGGGGCCGGAAGGCGGCCGCGAGCGACACGGGACGAGACCTCGTCGACGGGTTGACGAGCGCGTGGCGCCGGGAGATGCCGGAAGTCGACCTGGCGGTGGTGGAGCTGACGCGACGAGCTGCGAGGCTCGGCGTGATACTCCAGGATCGACTGGCGGAATGCCTTGCTGCCTGGGAGCTCACGCGGGCCGACTTCAGCGTGCTGAACGTGCTCCGCGGGTCGGGAAGCCCCTTCGAGATGCGCCCCTCGGAGCTGCGCGTGCGCCTGTTGCTCTCCTCCGGTGGCGTGAGCAACGTGCTCAGCCGCCTGCAGCGCCTGGGTTACCTGGAACGTCGTCCTGATGCCCGGGACGGGCGCGGCTGGCTCGTACGCCTGACGCCCGAGGGTGTCGACACGGCCGAGGCGACGATGCGCGCCTGGGCTGCGGCGCAGACGGAGCTGTACCGCGGCGTGACCGACAGGCAAGCGAGCTCGGCGTCTGCGGCCCTCCGTGAGGTGTTGCTGGCCATCGGCGACAACGAGCCGCAACCGCCGCGTTCCCGATCGTCGCCGGCAGCCGATGACACCGCGCTCACGAAAGCCGAGTGAGAGACGCGATCGTCTGTTTCCTTCGTGGGGTTGATTTCCGGTGGCGCCGGCATTTCTCGCCGGCCGATGGCTGCGCAGAATAGTTGCGCAGAATAGCTGCTGCCATCGATCGACTCAGCATGCTCGGCGATGGATCGAGGCATCGAACATCTCGATGAAGGCATCGAGATGTTCGAGAGCTCTTTCGGGCCGGATCGGGATAACCTCGGTCGGAGTGCTGACCTGTTGTCAATGGTGATGAATGGATGGGCCAATGGTAGACCTGCGAGACGTCATCATCATCGGTTCTGGTCCTGCCGGCTACACTGCTGCGATCTATGCAGCCCGCGCCCAGCTGAATCCCTTGGTTTTCGAGGGCTCTCAGTTCGGTGGCGCATTGATGACCACGACCGAGGTCGAGAACTATCCCGGCTTCGTCAACGGCATCGCGGGGCCTCAGCTCATGGAGCAGGTGCGGGGACAGGCCGAACGGTTCGGTGCAGACCTGCGCCCCGAGGACGTCGATCAGGTCGCCCTGACGGGGCCGATCAAGAGCGTGCTCGCGGGCGGGGTCACTCATCACGCTCGGACCGTCATCCTCGCGATGGGGGCGGCCGCCCGCTACCTGCACGTTCCGGGTGAACAGGCGCTGCTCGGACGGGGTGTGAGTTCCTGTGCCACCTGCGACGGTTTCTTCTTCCGCGATCAGGACATCGCCGTGATCGGTGGGGGTGATTCGGCGATGGAGGAGGCGACCTTCCTGACCCGGTTCGCGCGATCGGTCACGATCGTGCACCGGCGATCCGAGTTCCGGGCCTCACGGATCATGGTCGAGCGGGCCCGGCGAGACCCGAAGGTGCGCTGGGCGACCGAGTCGGACGTCGTCGAGGTCGTGGGCGAGGGCACCGTCGGCGGGTTGCGCCTGCGTCACACCGGCACCGGGGACGAGCGCACGCTGGCCGTCACAGGCGTGTTCGTCGCCATCGGACACGAACCGCGCAGCGCACTCGTCTCCGCGCAGGTGCCGACAGATGACGCGGGGTACGTCCGCGTGGATGCACCGAGCACCCGCACGGTCGTTCCTGGCGTTTTCGCCTGCGGCGACCTGGTTGACCGGACCTACCGGCAGGCGATCACCGCCGCCGGATCCGGTTGCTCGGCGGCGATCGACGCGGAGCGTTGGCTCGCCGACGTCGAACACGCGGTTGTGCCTTTTGCCGCAGTTTCCGGCTGAAGTCCAGATCTTCACGCAGCAGCTCAGAACGGGAGAAACGATGGGGCGCAACACGATTGACGTCACCGATGCCACCTTCGACGCAGAGGTGCGTCAGAGCGGCAAGACCGTGGTCGTCGATTTCTGGGCCACCTGGTGTGGTCCGTGCACGATGGTCGCGCCGGTGCTCGATGAGATCGCCGGTGAGCATGCGGATCGTCTGACGATTGCCAAGATCGATGTGGACGCGAACTCAGCGACGGCAGTGGCTCATGGCATCAAGTCGATCCCGACGATCATCGTCTTTCAGGCGGGCGAGCCAGTGCAGCACATCGTCGGGGCCCGCACGAAGGCCGAACTGCTGGAGGACCTCGCGCAGTATCTCGGCTGACCGAGCTCCGACGCGAGTCCGCAACTCTTCGACACTCGTCCCGCGTCAGGTGGAGCTCGACTTGTCGGCATCGGCTGCTGCCGACCGGCTACTCGGTGGGGATCAGACCGAGCTGCCTCCATCGAGGCGCCCCATCAGGAAGCGCCGGCGGCGCCGATGATGTGAGATGAATCCGCTGAAGGATCGTGCTGGGATGCGAAGCCGCTGGTGCGAACACGGGGATTCCGGCTCCGGTCGCGGATGTGCGGGGTGAGCGGCCCGGCGACGTCCGGGTGTGGTGTGTCATGTGTGGGCCTTCCCTGGCGCCTCCTCGAGGGTGAGCAGGGCGCGTTTGGCGTCGACCCCACCCAGGTAGCCACCCATGGACCCGTCGGAGCGGACCACGCGGTGGCACGGGACGACGACCGGGAGCGGGTTGGTGGCGCAGGCCGTTCCCACTGCGCGGACAGCCTTCGGGTTGCCGGCCAGCGCGGCGACGGCCGCATAGCTGGCGGTGTGTCCGTACCCGATGTCGGAAAGGCGGTGCAGCACGGTGGCCCGGAATCCGGCGGACAGGCGCCAGTCCAGTGGCAGGTCGAAGGTCCTGCGCGCGCCGGTGAAGTACTCCTGCAGCTCCCGGGCCGTCGCGTCCAGCCGTGCGGGGGCGTGCAGGATCCGTGGGCTGACGCGGTCGGCCAGTGTCTGCAGGACCGTGTCGTGGTCCTCGCGCTGGTAGGCGACCCGGACCAGGCCGATGTCGGTGGCGGCGAGCAGCAGGGATCCGACCGGGCTGTCCACGGTGCGATAGGCGATGTCGAGGATGCCGTCGGCCGCTGCGGCCGTCGCGAGGCGCGTGCGCAGCCGGTGCAGGTGGTCGGGGGTGTCGGGGTAGGACTGCGCCAGGCGGTGTGGCAGGTCGTCGTGGGTGCTCATCGGTGTTCCCCTTTCCTGGCGATGGCGGGTGGGTAGATGCGTCGCAGGGTGGCGATGCCGTCAGCGGCTGCGCGCCGGGCGGCATCGGCGCTTCCGCCGACGATCGCGGCGACGTCGGCGTGGGGCAGTCCGGCCAGGTAGTGGTAGGCGACGGCCTGTCGTTGTCGGGGCGGGAGCCGGGTCACGGCAGCGGCGAGGTCCGGGTCGGGTCCGTCGGAGGCGGGCGGGGCCGCCACCTCGGGCACCTGGTCGGTGGGTATCGCGCGGCGACCCGCGGCGCGCAGGACGTCGATGGCTTTGCGGTGGGCGATCGTGACCAACCAGGCCTCGACGTTGGCGTCGGCCGGGAGGTCCGGGTAGGCGCGCATCGCCGCCAGGAACGTCTCCGACCACGCGTCGTCGGCGTCGGCAGGCCCGAGCAGGGCACGGCACACGCGCAGCACGGTGCGTCCGTGCGCGTCGACGACGGTCTCGAAGGGCTGCGTGCTCGTCACAGGAGGTAGACGCCTCGCGTCTCGGATTCGTGAGATCGGACGTCCGGATTCTCCTCATCACGGCCGACACTGTGGCATTGCTCCTCGTCGACGAGGAGAGCATCGGCAACTCGCATGATCAGATCGCATCCCAGCTGGTGGCCGAACACCATCCAGGACAGCAGCTCCTGGCTCAACAGCTCCCCGACCGCGCCGGGATAGCGCCGTGGGGCCAGCCGTGCGGCCGCGCGCAACCTCTCCTTCGTCTCGAGACTCATCGGCGCCACTCGAGCAGCATCGTCGCGGCGGGTCATCCGGCACCGACCGCGGGGCCCGGGTGATCTCGGAACAGCAGGGAAGGCGGTTGCGCGGACTGCTCCAGGTCCAGAAGGTGCTTCTTGCGGGCCAGGCCACCGGCGTAGCCGGTCAGCTTGCCGCCTGCGCCGACAACCCGGTGACACGCGATGACGATGCACAGCGGGTTGCGGGCCACGGCGGCGCCGACCTGCTGGGCCGTCGCACCGTCGCGAAGGCGGCCGGCGAGATCGCCGTAGGTCACGGTGTCGCCGTAGGGAACCTGCCGCAGCTCGTTCCACACCCTCCGCTGGAACTCGTCACCACCCGGTTCGACGGCGAGGTCGAAGCTGTGGCGTCGCCCCTCCAGGTATTCGTCGAGCTGCTCGATCTCGCGGTCGAAACCCTCGTCGCGGCGGGGCCCGAACGCCGCGGGATCCGGCCGGCTCCAATGATGCGGGAAGTACAACCCCCGCATGGCGCGCGCATCACGCACCAGCGTCAGCTCCCCGAGCACCGTCGGAGTCACCGTGTGCCACGTCGAGACAGCGTTCACCGCCACCGTCTTCCCCTTCTCGTCGAATGGTCTTCGTCGTGAAGACGTGGCTGCGGTGCCGAACGTGAGCACCACATCCTGCACGACCCGGCTAGCGACGGCGTGGCCTCGCCTTGGCTCCACGACGGGATGCCCGCGGGCAGCGTCGCTTCGACTGCCTCAGCGGGTCGTGCCTCAGCGGTCGTGCAGGGCGGCCGTCGGTGGCACGCCGTGGAACCGCAGGAAGGCGCGGCTGAAGTTGGACAGGTGGGCGTAGCCGACGCGCCGCGCGACGCTGCTCGGCGACATCCCGCGCTCGTTCATGTCGGCCGCCGCGCGCATCCGGGCCATGTGCTCCCAGCTGCGCAGCGGCATCCCGGTCTCCCGCCGGAACGCGGCGTCGAGCCCGGTGCCGGCGCGCCGAGCGGTGTGCGTGATCGTCGACGACGCGATCCCACGGAGGACGTCTCGGGCAGCGGCGAGTGCCAGCGGATCGGTGGGCATCGGGAGCGCCCCGGCGAACCTCGCCTCGCGAGCGGGGATGTCACCGACCGGGACACCCACCGAGCCCTCGGGTGAGCCGGTCTGGTTGCGCATCCCGGCGGGCAGCCAGATCGCGTCACCCCGGGTGAGCAGCGCGACCCAGGTCGCGTTGATCCGGCTGATGGCCGCACGTCGGCCGGTGAGGACATCGACCCGCACGGCCGATCGAGACCGAGGCCGCCCGAGAGGGCGAGCCGGTCCGGCGGGGCGAACGGGTCGCCGTCGGCGACGTGCACCTGGACCGGCGTCCCGGCTCGGATGCCGTCGGGAACCGGGGCCGTCGTGTGGAGGAGGAAGACACCCGCAGCCCCGAGCCTGTCCGGCCACAGGCTGCCGACCACGCCCACTCCCATCGAGAAGCCGCCGAGTACGGCGTCGGCAGGCAGGTCCTGGACCGCGGCGCGGGCCCTGGTCCCGATCGTGTCCCAGCCGATCCGCGCCATGAGCGAGTTACCGTCGTCAAGGGTTGGGAGCGTGCCTGGACCGGCGGCGACCTGGCCCGCGAACAGGTCGGGTGTGATGACGTGGTGGCCGGAGGCGCGGAGTCGGGCGGCCGCGGCCAGCTCAACGGGCCGCAGCCCGAACATCGAGTGGAACAGGGCCACCGCGACGGGAGTGCGGGCATTGCGGCTCATGACGACCGGTGGGTTGCTTGCCCGAGCGCGAGGAGGTTGCCCTCGCTGTCACGGAAGAACGCGCCGCGTTCCCCGCTGCCCTTGCTCGGGTAGTTGTCGGGAACGTCGACGATATCGTTCTCGATCTCGAAGCCGGCGATGTCGAACGGTTCGAACCGCACCCCGCGGGCGCGGAGCGCGGCCACCGTTTCGTCGATGTCCTCGACTTCGAAGCCGATCTGCGTCGACGTGCCCGAGGCTGCGCCGGATGATCGGAACAGGTGGAACTCCGTGGTTCCGCACACGTAGCGCAATCCGCCCGCGCGCTCCTCGACGGCCTCGAGCCCGAGAAGATCACGGTAGAACCGGCGTGCTCGATCCAGGTCCTGAACGGGAAGCTTGGTCACGGCGCGCACGGCGGCGAGCGGACCGGCCATCGGCGCATCTCCTCATCGTCGTTGCTGGGCAGGCAACGGGTGGACTGTGCGCCGAGCCGTTTCTCAGTGGTGACCACCGGCTTTCCGGGAGTGTCGGGTTCTCGCGGCAACGAAGCGCTGATCGGGACCGGTCAGGAATCGAGAAGCACGTGGGCGGGAAACCGCTAGCGTGACCGCCATGGACATCACCATCCACACGACGGTCCTGCCGCACGAGGACCCCGACGCCTCGCTGGCGTTCTACCGCGACGTCCTCGGTTTCGAGGTCCGCAGCGACGTCGGGAGCGGCACGATGCGCTGGATCGCTGTCGGGCCGCCCGGTCAGCCCGGCACGTCCATCCTGTTGGCACCCCCGTGTGCCGATCCCGGAGTCACCGAGATCGAGCGCCGCACCATCACCGAGATGATGGCCAAGGGCACGTACGGATGGATCATGCTGGCCACCGGTGACCTCGACACCACTTTCGACAGGGTGCAGGCAGCGGGTGCCGAGGTCGTCCAGGAGCCGATCGAGCATCCCTATGGCGTGCGTGACAGTGCCTTCCGCGATCCTGCCGGGAACCTGGTTCGCATCCAGCAACTGCGGTGAACCGCGGGGCGCCGGTGGCGGTGACGTACGACCCGACGAATCTGTTCCACCGCAACGCCAACATCCCACCTGCGTAGCCACGGCGCCGACGAGTTGTCCACGGCGCCGACGTCTCGACATCGGCGCCGTGGCCAACCGGTTGGCGCGGTCGGATCGAGGGACGGGCACACCGCGGCGGCGCTCGTGTCCATAGGGGAGCAGGGAGCAGCTCGATGGCAACCTATGTGCTCGTCCACGACGCGTGGTACCGGCGAGGTCTGGTCCCATGTGGCGGCGGCGTTGCGGGCGAACGGTCACCGCGTCGAGGTGGTCGACCGGTTGCCCAGCGTCGGGCCGCACCCGCAGGGCCTCGGCGACCTCACCGCCGACGCCACCCACCTGCGAGAGCTCCTCGACACCTCGAGGACGTGGTGCTGGTCGCGCACTCGTACGGGGGCTTCCCGGTGACCGAGGTCGCCGATCACCCGGCCGTGCGCCACAGCCGCTCGGGGGGCAGGCCGGCGCGGCCGGTGAACGCGTCGTGGGCGGCAGCGGTCATCGCCGGGTTACCGCAGGCGTAGACGTCGTGGCCGCGCAGGTCGGTGACGTCGGCGAGCACGGCGTGCTGGAGGTGGCCGGTCCGGCCGGGCCAACCGGGGTCGGGATCGGACAGCACCGGGGTGCAGGAGAACCAGTCGTGGGTGTCGGCCCACCTCGCGGCCGCGTCGGCGAGGTAGAGATCGGGTTGCCTGCGCGCGCCCCAGTAGGGGTGCAGCGGGCGGTCATCACCGCGTTCGACCTGGTCCTCGACGATGGACCGGACCGGGGCGAAACCGGTGCCGGTAGCGAGGAGCAGCACGGGGCGACGGGTCTGCGTGTCGAGGCAGAACTCGCCGAACGGCAGCTCGACCTGCAGCGTGTCGCCCTTGGTCAGCCGGTCGAGGATCTCGCCGGAGAACCGGCCGCCGGGCACCCTGCGCACGTGCAGCTGCACGCCGTCGTTGCGGTGGGGTGGGTTGGCCATCGAGTAGTTGCGGGTGTCGCCCCCGGGCAGGGTGACGGTGAGGTACTGCCCGGCCCGGAACCTCGCGCGGACCCCGGTCGGGAACCGCAGCGCGACGACGGTGACGTCCGTGGTCGGCTGCGTGATCTTGTGGACCTTCGCGGTGAGGACCTTGCGGTCGGGTGGCTCCCGGCGGGCGATGCGCTGCGGAGCGATCTCGAGGTCGGAGCGCGGCCGGGTGCGACACAGCAGAACCACGCCCGCAGGCACGGCCGACAGCGGGTCGAGTCCACCCAGGACACCGAGGACGCGTGGGGCGAACACCTCCGTGAGGCGGCCGCGGCGACCCTCTATCCGCGATCGCAGAGACATCACCTCGTGGCTGCCGGCGAGCTGTACCAGCCGACACATCCCCACTCCCCGGGCGGCAGTGCGATGTCCTCCGTCGCGTGACGTTCAGCAGCCCTGAACTCGCGGCGGCGAAGGTGATGGAGGCCGGGCGCGACTGATGCTGCGAGACCCTGGATCACCGTCATCGCGTTCTCGACGGGACGGCAGCGGCGCTGCCCCCGCACCGAACGTGGCCCGGTAGGCCCCGGGGAGCATCCCGAAGTGGTCCCGGGTGGCAGTGGCCCCTGCTACTGATGAGTCGGACTCACTTGTTAGTTGAGTCGGACTCAGCTAACGTCTCCGGCAGTCGCTCGACCGGCGCTCGGGGAGAGGTGTCATGACTGTCGTTTCGGACGCTGCGCTCGGTGCGCTCGCGACCCTCCAGGGGGTTGCGAGCAACCCGGACGGCTACGTGCAGCAGTGGAAGGTGCGAACCGGCGGGCGGGTGATCGGGGTCCTCCCGATGAACTTTCCGCGGGAGGTCGTGCACGCGGCCGGAGCGCTGCCCGTGCTGCTGCAGGAGAACCGGGAACCCGACAGCCTGGGCCGGCACCTGCTGGCCGAGTTCTACTGCGGGTACACGCGCAACCTCGCGGACTCCGCGGCGAAGGGCACGCTCGACATCTACGACGGGTTCTTCCTGGCCGATCAGTGCACCCAGCTGCTCGGTGCGGTCGACGTGGTGCGCTCCGCGGTGCCGGACGCGCCGGTGTTCCTGGGTCCGCTGCCGACGTCGCTGACCGACGACTGGGCACGGGATCAGACGCGCCGGACGGTGCGGTCGTTCATCGCGGAGATGGGCCTGTTCGCCGGGTCTCCGATCACCGAGACCGCGCTGGCCCGCTCGATCGCGCTGTCCAACGAGAACCGGCGCCTGCTGCGCGGGCTGTTCGCGGCCCGGCGGGCCGGCAACGCCGCGCTGTCGGCGCCGCAGGTGCAGGCGCTGGTCAAGTCCAGCATGGTGATGGACCTGGCGGAGCACACGGTGCTGCTGCGACGCGTCCTCGCCGGGCTGGGCACCGTGCCGCGCGACGGCCGGATCCGCATCCACCTGTCCGGGCACCTCTGCCACGCGCCGCGGCCCGAGCTGCTCGCCGTCATCGAGGAGTGCGGCGCGGTCGTCGTCGACGACGACCTGTTCACCGGCTCCCGGTACCTCTCGACCGATGTGGCCGAGGGCATCGACCCGGTCGAGGCCCTGACCGGCTGGTACCTCGAGCGGGACGCGACGGCGCCCTGCCCCACCCGGGTCAAGCACGAGGCCGACTGGGAGGACACGTTGATGGCCGCCGTGGAGTCCTCCGGCGCCGAGGGTGTGATCGTGCTGATGGCGCGGTTCTGCGAGCCGCACATGCTCTATTACCCCGAGCTGCGCCAGCGCCTGAACGAGCGCGGCGTGCCGCACCTGCTGATCGAGACCGAGCACGAGGGCCTGCCCGTGGAGACCGTCCAGACCCGTGTCGAGGCGCTCCTCGAGCGGATCCGCCGCTCGCCGTCGCCCCGCCCGATCCAGGAGGTGACAGCGTGACCACCGCGACGTCCGACAAGTCCAGCAGGCTCGCGATCAACAAGGCCGGGTCGAAGATGGTCGCCGACTACTGGGACCGGATCTTCACCGCGCGCGAGCGCGGCGAGAAGGTCGTCTGGTACAACGGCTCGGCCGTCAACCCGATCTTCCAGGCCGCCGGCATGGCGTGGTGTCACGGCGAGGCGTTCTCCGCCCGCCTCGCCGCGCAGCACCTGGAGGGTCCCGCCCAGCTTGCCGGCCAGGAGTACGGCTACATCGGCGAGCTCTGCTCCTACGCGCGCACCCACCTCGGCTGCGCCGTGCTGAGCAGGAAGCGGGCCACCGGCAGCGCCAACGGGACCGGCATGGTGGGGCTGCCCGAACAGGCGGAGCTGGCCAGCCGCCTGCCCACGCCGGACATCTTCGTGAACGCCTACGCCGGCTGCAGCACCGGGCAGCAGTGGGACGACATCTCGTTCCGCGTGTTCGGCAAGGACGTGCCGATCTTCAACGTGTCGATGCCGTTCATGTGGAGCAACCGGTCGGGCGAGGGCTACATGGTCGGCGAGGAGTGGGAGCGCTCCTCGCGCTACGTCGCCGACCAGCTCCGCGAGCTGATCACCGTGCTGGAGACGATCACGGGCCGGCCGTTCGACTGGGACGCGTACCGGCAGAACATGTCCTACATCAGGCAGGCGTCGCAGCTGCGCCAGGAGGCCATGCGCCTGTGCCGGCTCACCCCGGCCCCCGCCACGTTCTGGGACTGGATCGCCAGCGTCGCGCACATCAACTTCCTGCCTGCGAGCCAGGACCTGGTGGACTTCTTCGCCGCGGTGAAGGCGGAGATCGAGCAGCGTGTCGTCGACGGCGTCGGGGCGGTGGCCGACGAGCGCTACCGCGTCTACTTCGACGGCTTCATGAACTGGAACCACCTGGGGCTGCTGGCCAAGAAGTTCGCCGCGCACGACGTCGCCGTGGTCGCCGGCCGCTACACCCACCACGCGTTCTGGCAGGAGCCGCAGCTGATCGAGCCGGAGGGGGACGTGCTGCTGGGGCACGCGCAGAACAACCTGCTGTGCCCGATGAACCACTCCACGAAGACGATCGAGCAGCTCGTCCTGCGCGACTGCGACTACTACGGCGTGGACGGCATCGTGTTCCACTCGACCCGCACGTGCCGCGCGTTCACCAACCCGCAGCGGTTGGTGGCCAAGGCGGCGCAGGAGAAGCGCGGTCTGTCCACGATGTTCTTCGAGGGCGACATCGCCGACGCGTCGTTCTACAAGGACGAGGTACTCGACAGCAGGCTCGCCGCGATGCTCGAGGGGATCGACGTGCGACGGGCCCGAGCATGACCCATTACCTGGGCGTCGACCTCGGGTCGACGACCGCCAAGGTCGTCGTGCTGGACGGGCGCGGCGACATCGTCGCGGCCGAGGTGGTGCAGATGGGCGCGGTGAGCCGTGCGGGCTGCGCGGTGGCGCTCGACACGGCGCTGGCGACGGCCGGCGTGACCCGCGAGGAGATCACCGCGTCGATCGCCACCGGCTACGGACGCAGGCTCGTCCCGGACGTCGACCGCACGTTCACCGAGATCACCTGCCACGCCCGGGGCGCGGCGGCGATGTGTCCGGGAGTCCGGCTCGTCGTGGACATCGGGGGGCAGGACAGCAAGGCCATCCTCGTCGACGACGACGGCATCGCGCAGGACTTCGCGATGAACGACCGCTGCGCGAGCGGCACCGGCCGCTTCTTCGAGGTGCTGGCCAGAGCCATCGAATGCGATCTGGACGAGCTCGCCGGGCTGGCGCTGGCGGGGGAGAAGGAGCTGGAGGTGAGCAGCATGTGCGCGACCTTCGCCGAGACCGAGCTCATCTCGCTGCTGGCACAGGGTGAGCGCCGCGAGGACATCGCCGCGTCGGTGCACCGCGCGGTCGCCACCCGCACGGTCGGGCTGATCGCCCAGGTCGGACGGCACGCGCCGGTCGTGATGACCGGTGGCGTGGCCCGCAACGCCGCCGTGGTGCGCGTGCTGGCGCAGGCGCTGCGCACCGAGGTCACCGTGCCCCGGGAGCCGCAGATCGCGGGCGCCTACGGTGCGGCTCTGCTTGCTCGCGACGGTGCCGGCGCGCGCGGTGCGGGGGAGCGGGCGATCGATGCCCGGGAACCGGCGCGGTCGTGCTCGACCTGCGAGGTCGCCGCCGAACACGGAACCGTCGACCTGGCGCTGGGGATGCCGCGATGAGCGGCCGGGGTGTGGTGATCACGGGTGGGACCTCGGGGGTCGGGCTGGCCACCGCGCAGCGCCTGGCAACCGACGGCGCCACCCGCATCGCGCTGGTCGGCCGCAGTGTCGAACGCGGGGAGAAGGCCTGCGCGGCGGTCCGCGCCGCACACCCGGAGTGCGACGTGCACTTCGTCGCAGGCGACGCGAACGACGCCGGCCAGGCCGTCGCGGCGGCCACGGCCGCGCGGGACCTGCTCGGTGACGTCGACGTGCTGGTCAACTCGACGACCGCCTTCTACGTGCCGCGATTGCTGCGCGACACCCCCGTGGAGGAGATCGCGGCGATGCTCACGGATCAGGCACTGGCTCCGCTGCACATGTGTCGCGCGGTGCTGCCCTGGATGGCCGATCGGCGCAGCGGCTCCATCGTGAACGTCGCTTCGGACGCGGCCAAGGTGCCCACACCGGGGGAGACCGTGATCGGGGCGGCGATGGCCGCGATCGTGACGTTCACCCGGACGCTGGCCGTGGAGGCCAAGCGCGACGGGATCACGGTCAACGCGGTGACGCCATCGCTGATCGAGGGCACCCTCACCGGAGACCGGGCGCTGGCCGGCGGCTTCTCCCGCAAGCTGTTCGAGAAGGCCAGGACGCAGGCGCACCTGGGCCCCACCGAGGTGGGCGACCTCGCCGAGCTGATCGCGTTCCTCGTCGGTCCCGGTGCTGCGAAGATCACCGGTCAGGTGATCAGCGTCAACGGAGGGATCTCGGTGGCATGACGACCCGATCAGGTGCCCGGTTGCGGCCGGACGAACGCATGGCGGAGCTGGTCGCGGCCTCGCGGATCCTCCTCGCGGAGGTCGGCTACGAACGCTTCCTCCCCGCGGAGGTCGCCCAGCGCTGCGGCGTGTCCGAGGCCACGGTCTACCGGTACTTCCCGACCAGGCGCGCGCTACTCGTCCGGGTCGCCGAGACGTGGTTCGACGAGATCCTCGATGCTCTCGATCCCGGTGTCATGCAGCAGGAGAACACGTTCGAGCGGTTGCGCTACGTCATCCGGTACGCCGTGGAGGTGGTGCGCCGCGAGCCGACGCTCACCCGGTACATCTTCAACGAGCTGCGTCCCGACCCCGATTTCCGGTCCACCACGATCTACCGGCTCAACCGCCGGTTCACCGGCATCGTGCGGCAGGTGCTGACCGAGGCCGTCGCCCGTGGCGACTTCCGCGACGACGTCGACGTCGAGCTGCTGCGGGACCTGATATTCGGCGGGATCGAGCACCAGGCCTGGGCGTACCTGCGCGGAGAGGGCGACTTCTCGATCGACCGCACGACCGATGGCATCACAACGGTCATCTTCCGGGGGATGGCGACCGACGGCACGTCGATACCGAGCTGACGAAGGGGTCCTCGCTATGCGCACCGAGTCCTACTGGCCGGCCGAACCCGGCGAGGTCCGCGATGTCACCGTCTGCGACGTCCTCCGGCACGCGGCAGCCACCGTGCCCGACCGCGTGGCGCTCGTCGACTGCGTCGTCGACCCGGCCGGCCGTCGGCAGTGGACCTGGGCGGAGTTCCTCGGCGACGCCGAGCGGGCCGCGCGGGCACTGCTCGCCCGGTTCGCGCCCGGCGACCGGATCGCGGTGTGGGCCCCGAACAGCGCCGACTGGGTCGTCCTGCAGCAAGGTGTCGCGCTGGCCGGCATGGTGCTGGTGGCGCTCAACCCGGCCTACCGGACCCGTGAGCTGCAGTACGTGCTGCGGCAGTCCGGCGCAGCCGGGCTGTTCTGCGTGGACTCCTACCGCGGGTTCGCGATGCGGGAGCTCGCCGAGGACCTGCGTTCGGCCCTGCCCGAGCTGCGGGAGATCGTCTCCTTCGCGGACTGGGCGGACTTCCTCGCGGGCGCCGATCCCGATCGGGCCCTGCCGGAGGTGACGCCGACCGACGTCGTGCAGATCCAGTACACCTCCGGCACCACCGGCTTCCCCAAGGGCGCGATGCTGCACCACAAGGGCCTGGTGAACGAGGCCACGTTCGTGGCCGAGCGGGCCGGCATGGGCGACGGCGGTGTCTACGTCAACGCCATGCCGATGTTCCACATCGGTGGGGGCGCGGTCACGTCGTTCGGGGCCTGGGCCAAGCGCGGCACGTTCGTGGTGCTCCCCGGCTTCGACCCCGGACACGTGCTGGAGGCGCTCGAGACCTACCGCGGGACCCACTCGCTGCTCGTGCCGACGATGCTCGTCGCGATGCTCGACCACCCGGACTGCGGCCGGCGCGATCTCTCCGGCTTCCGGACGGTCCTGAGCGGAGCGGCGGCCGTGCCGGCGTCGCTCGTGCGGCGCACCATGCAGGAGCTGGGCTGCGAGTTCAGCATCCTGTTCGGGCAGACCGAGACGCACGGTGTGATCAGCCAGACCCGCGTCACCGACGCACCCGACGACCAGGCCGGCACCGTCGGACAGCCGCTGCCGCAGCTGGAGGTGAAGATCGCCGACCCGGAGTGCGGCGATCCGGTGCCGGTCGGGGACCAGGGCGAGATCTGCTGCCGCGGCTACCAGAACATGCTCGGCTACTACGCGCAGCCCGATGAGACCGCAGCCACGATCGACACCGACGGGTGGCTGCACATGGGCGACATCGGTGCCATGGACGACCGCGGCTACGTCACCGTCACCGGCCGCGTGAAGGACATGATCATCCGCGGTGGCATGAACCTGTACCCGGTCGAGATCGAGGGCGCGCTCACCGACCATCCGGCGATCGAGAGTGCGGCCGTGATCGGGGTGCCCGACGACCGCTGGGGCGAGCAGGTGGGTGCCGTCCTGCGGCTGCGGGCGGGGCGCGACCGTCCCGGTGTCGAGGAGCTGACGGCGTTCCTGCGCGACCGGATCGCGCCCCACAAGACACCGGTGTTCTGGGCCGTGCGCGACGAGCTCCCGCTGACCCCGTCCGGGAAGATCCAGAAGTTCGTCCTCCGGGAGGAGCTGGTCAAGGGGCTCCTCGTGTGGGACGAGGTCCGCATGACCAGCTCCGACGGCGTCGGCTCCGCGCCGGCTGTGTGATCAGGGGGTGCGGGGGGCGATCCGGTCGAGCCAGGTGAGCAGGTCGCCCTCGACCTCGTCGCGGGAGAGCCACTCGAACCCGGTGCGGTGTTCGAAGGGGGCGTTGAAGGCCTCCAGGCTGACGCCGGCGTCGAGATCGAGCGCCGGTTCGATGAGGTCGAGAGCACTCGTGCCGGACAGGGCGACGGCGTCGACGCGGTCACTGTGATCGAGCAGGTACTGCTGGGTGGCGAAGGAGCCCATGCTGTGGGCGAAGAGCACGAGTGGCAGGTCGGGGAACTCGGCGCGGCCGCGGTCGACCATCACGTCGAGGTCCTCGAGGGTGCGGGTCCAGCCGTCGGCACCGATGACGCCGGGTTCGGCAGCCGTGGCGATGGTCTGCCCGTGGCCGCGGCTGTCGTGGCCGTGGACGAAGAACCGGCCGCGGTGAGGGACTGCGCAAGGTGTTCGTAGCGGCGTAGGTGGTCCCCGACGCCGTGGGTGAGCTGCACGACCGCGCGCGGCGGCCCGTCGGGCTCCCAGCGGTAGCCGGTGATCCGCAGGCCGTCGCGGCCCTCGAAACGGAACTCGGTCCTGGTGCTCATCGAGCCACCTCCACGTGTTTCATCGGCGCCGGTCGGTACGCGACGGTGCGGGGCACTCCTTGACAGCGGAGGGGCCGGCGCACGAAACTCGTCATTCGGCCTGACCATTAAAACTATCGACAGTGCTCGAGCCGGTGGGCGTGGAGTTGTCAACGGCTCCCGGGTGCGCGCAGCAGTACGCAGAAGCAGCGGTACGCGGAAGGAGCATCCATGGATCTCGCAGACTCCCCGGACGAGGCGCGGTTCCGCGTGGAGGTGCGGGCGTGGCTCGCGGAGTCGCTCCCGCGCCTCGCGTGGCCCGAGCCCGTCGAGCTGACCGAGAAGCTGCCGTTCTGGCGGCAGTGGCAGCGGATGCTCTTCGACGGCGGGTACGCGGGCATGTCGTGGCCGCGCGAGTACGGCGGCCAGGGCGCGAACGCCACGATCCGCGCCGTGTTCTCCGACGAGGCGGACCGCGCGGGCGCGCCTGATCGGCTCAACACGGTCGGCGAGGACTTCGCGGGCCCCACGATCATCGCCTTCGGCACCGACGCGCAGAAGGAACGCTTCCTGCGCCCGATCCTGACCGGCGACGAGCTGTGGTGCCAGCTGTTCTCCGAGCCGGACTCGGGCTCGGACCTGGCGTCGCTGCGCACGAGAGCGGAGAAGGTCGACGGCGGCTGGCGGGTCACCGGGCAGAAGATCTGGACCAGCCGTGCGCACCTGGCGACCAACGCCATCCTGCTGGCCCGCACCGGCGGCACGGACCTCCCGCGGCACAAGGGGATCAGCTACTTCCTGCTGCCGCTGGCGAGCGCGGGCGTGACCGTCCGGCCGCTCGTCCACATGCTCGGCGAGGCCGAGTTCAACGAGGTCTTCCTCGACGACGTGTTCGTGCCGGACGAGCTCGTGCTCGGCGAGGTGAACGGCGGCTGGCGCGTCGCGATGGCCACCCTCGGTTTCGAGCGCGTCGGCATCGCGACCGGCC
Source organism: Pseudonocardia sp. GCM10023141 (assembly GCF_042653605.1). NCBI lineage: Bacteria > Bacillati > Actinomycetota > Actinomycetes > Pseudonocardiales > Pseudonocardiaceae > Pseudonocardia > Pseudonocardia sp. GCM10023141. The sequence continues at coordinate 16,792 of NZ_JBHSIR010000062.1, read as the reverse complement.
GGGTCAACACGAAGCGCGCGGTCGACGACATCGTGGCCGAGATCCGCGACATGACCGACGCCGCGGGCGCACCCCTCGGGGCCGACCCGACCGTGCGGCAGCGGATCGCCGATCTCTACGGAAGGGCCTTGGTGCACCACGCGATCGGCCAGCGCGTGCTCACGATCGCGGCCGACGGCGGCCCCCCGGGGCCCGTCACGTCCATCGGCAAGCTGTACTTCTGCCCGCTCGTGGAGGACCTCGCGGACTTCCGGCAGTCGCTGTCGCCACTGGGTGGGCAGCTCGCGCCCGATGAGCAGTCACCCGCCGAGAGTCGCTGGCAGCGGCTGGCCTACCAGGCCCGCGGCACCGCGATCGCAGGCGGATCGACCTTCATCCAACGCAACATCGTCGCCGAGCGGATGCTTCACCTGCCGCGGAGCGGATCGTGAACCGGTCGGGACCGGTGGCTCTGGATGGCAGGAAGGCCACCTTCCCGCAAGGATCTTGCGGGAAGGTGGCCTTCCTGCAACCCGGCAGGCCGCCACTCCTAGTCCTCGGGGACCGCCACCACCGTGCGCTCGTCCACCGCGAGCGCGGCCGCGGCGTAGGAGTGGACGTGGCGCTGCATGCGACGGACCGCGGCGTCGGCGTCCCGCTCCCTGATCGCCCTGGTCACCGACCGGTGGGCTCGGAGCGCGAGGGAGCGGACCTCGTCGTTGACGAAGCCCTCGTTGTTCGTGGTGGTGTAGATGGCCCGGGAGAGCGCCATCATGATGCCGGTCAGGATCTCGTTGTGGCCGGCCGTGGCCACCGCGATGTGCCAGTCGACGTTGGCGAGCAGGAAGCTGTCGAGGTCCGCGCTGTCCACGATCGCGTCGTTGGCGGCCTCGAGGCGCTGCAGGTCGCCTGCGGTCCGGTGCAGGGCAGCGAGTCCGGCGCAGGGGGGCTCGATGGCCTCTCGGGTCTCGTGCACCGAGGCGAGTCGCAGCTGACGTCCGCGGATGAGCAGGTCGAGCGTGCTGGCGACGTTCTCCTCGCCCGGCTTCTGGACGAAGGCACCGCCGGCACGACCTGCCTTGATGCGGATGAGGCCCTGCACCTCCAGTATCCGCAGCGCCTCGCGCACCGTGGTGCGGCTCATCCTGGTCTGCACCACGAGCTCGCGCTCGGGCGGCAGGGGAGTGCCCTCGACGTACTCGCCAGAGAGGATGCGTTCGCGCAGCTCGTTGGCCAGGACGTCGGATGCCTTGGGGACCTCCATGGGGGAGAGTCGGATCACCGACCTGGCTTCGCCGGAGCTCATGGCCGCCCTCTTTCCTGGTCTAAAGGTCAGACCCAATCTAGCATTGCCGATGCGGGCGCCGTGGTAGCACCGCCTCCGCGAGTCGAGTAGGAGCCCGCCATGCGTTGGGAACTCTCTGCCGAGCAGGCCGACTTCCGCGCGGTGTTCGCGGAGTGGTTGAGCGAGACGTGCGCGTCCGAGACCGTCCGCGGGTGGTTCGACTCGGGTGACCACTCCGGGTTCGACGAGCGCATGGTCGCCGACGGCTGGTTCGGGGTCGGGTCGGCCGAAGACCTCGGTGGGGAGGGTGGCGGCCTGGTCGAGCTCGCGCTCGCGGCCGAGGAGTTGGGCCGGGTCGCGGCGCCGGCTTCGGCCTGGCTCGGCTCGATGCTGGCCATCCCGACCCTCGCGTCGATGCCGGAGGCGGCGAAGGCGCTGCTCGCCGACGGCGTGACGACCGTGCTGGCGGTCCCGGCCGGCACGTTGCCGGGGGGCGGACCTGGAGTCACTGACTGCGACGGCGCGCTCGTGGGCACCGTGGCGACGGTGCTGGCCGCGCAGCGCGCGCAGCGGTTCGTCGTCCCGGTGGCCGATGAGCACGGGCCGGCTCTGCGCCTCGTGGAGGTCGACCAGCCCCGCGTGCAGCTGCGCAACCGGGCACTGACCGACCGTTCCCGGTCGGTGGCCGACGTCGTGCTCGACGGCGCCACGGGCACGGTCATCCCCGTCGACGACGTGGCGGCCGCGTTGGAAGGTGCGGCGCTGCGGGCGGCGGTGCTCGTCGCGGCCGACGCGCTGGGGGTGATGGAGCGCATGCTCGACGACACCGTGGAGTACGTGCAGCAGCGCAAGCAGTTCGGCGCGCCGATCGGGTCGTTCCAGGCCGTGAAGCACGCGGCGGCGGAGATGCTCGTCAAGGTCGAGGCGGCCCGCTCGATCGTCTACTTCGCTGCTGCGTCGGTCGGGTCCGGGCACGCGGATGCGAGCCTGCACGCTGCTGCGGTCAAGGCGCAGGTCTGCGGATCGGCGGCGCAGGCCGCGGACGCGGCGCTGACGCTGCACGGCGCCATCGGCTACACCTGGGAGCACGACCTGCAGATCTTCTACAAGCGGGCCAAGCTCGACGCCGAGCTCTTCGGCTCACCCGGATCCTGGAACGACCTGCTGGCGGACCGGCTGCCGTTGGTATCGGCTCGCTCCGAGGGGTCAGGGTGACCGGGCGCACGGGAACGCACGATCCCGTTTGGTCTGGCCTTTGTTAGGATAGGACCGAACCTAGGCCAATGTTGGCGTGGAGGTGCCGCGGTGGACTTCGACCTCACCGACGATCAGGCGACGATCCGCAGGGCGATCGCGGAGCTCGCCCACAAGTTCGACGATCAGTACTGGATGGAGCACGATCGCGACCACGAGTTCCCCACCGAGTTCTACGACGCGCTGGCCTCAGGCGGCTGGCTGGGCATCACCACTCCCGAGGAGTACGGCGGGCACGGGTTCGGGATCACCGAAGCGTCGATCATCCTGGAGGAGGTCGCGCGCTCGGGCGGAGGTATGAACGCCGCAAGCTCGATCCACCTGTCGATCTTCGGGATGCACCCGGTGATCAAGCACGGGTCGGAGGAGCTGAAGCGGGCCACGCTGCCGCGGATCGTCGACGGCTCGCTGCACGTGTGCTTCGGGGTGACCGAGCCGGGTGCGGGCCTCGACACCACCCGCATCACGACCTTCGCGAAGCGGGAAGGCGATCACTACCGCGTCAACGGGCGCAAGGTGTGGATCTCCAAGGCGCAGGAGTCGGAGAAGGTCCTGCTGCTCACCCGCACGTCCAAGATCGAGGACGTCGCGAAGAAGACCGACGGCATGACCCTGTTCCTCACCGACCTGGACCGGTCGAAGATCGACATCCGGCCGATCCCGAAGATGGGTCGCAACGCCGTCACGTCCAACGAGTTGTTCATCGACGACCTGATGGTTCCTGTCGGGGACCGGGTCGGCGAGGAGGGCAAGGGCTTCACCTACATCCTCGACGGGCTCAACCCGGAGCGGATGCTGATCGCCGCCGAGGCGCTCGGGATCGGCCGGGTCGCCCTGGACCGGGCGGTGCGCTACGGCAACGAGCGGGTGGTGTTCGGGCGCCCGATCGGGATGAATCAGGGGCTGCAGTTCCCGCTGGCCGACTCGCTGGCCCATCTCGACGCGGCCGAGTTGGCCCTGCGCAAGGCTACCTGGCTCTACGACCAGGGCAAACCGTGCGGGCGGGAGGCCAACACGGCCAAGTACCTGTGTGCAGAGGCCGGGTTCACCGCGGCGGACCGCGCGTTGCAGACGCACGGCGGGATGGGCTACTCCGAGGAGTACCACGTCGCCCGCTACTTCCGGGAGGCCCGGCTGCTCAAGATCGCCCCGCTGAGCCAGGAGATGGTCCTGAACTACCTGGGCTCGCACGTGCTCGGCCTGCCCCGGAGCTACTGATGGAGAGTTGCTGATGCCCGCGCTCGACGTGTTCTCCCTCGACGGCCGCACGGCACTGGTGACAGGTGCGGGCGGTGGGATCGGGGCCGCCGTCGCGTCGGCCTTCGCGGCCGCCGGAGCCGCGGTGCTGGTGACCGACCTCGACCCCGACGCCGCGAAGCAGGTGGCGGCGCGGATCGTACTGGCCGGCGGCACCGCCGAGAGCGCCGCTCTCGACGTCCGCGACCGGGCCGCGGCCGATGCCGCCGCCGCGCAGGCCGCCGACCTGGGCGGTGGCACCCTGCACATCCTGGTCAACAACGCCGGGGCGATCGCGCCCGCGATGTTCGGAAAGCTGACCGAGGACGCGTTCCGCACCATCGTCGAGATCCACCTGATGGGCTCGTTCACCTGCTCCCAGGCCGCACTGCCCTTCCTGCCCGCCGACGGGTCGGGCCGGATCCTCAACGTCACCTCGGCCGCCGGCCTGGTCGGCACCATCGGCCAGGCCAACTACGGAGCGGCCAAGGCCGGGATCATCGGGCTGACGAAGTCGCTGGCCAAGGAGTTGGCGCGCAAGCAGATCACCGTCAACGCGCTGGCGCCGCTCGCGGCCACGGCGATGACGCAGGGCATCCGCGACAACGAGAAGCTCGCGGCCAAGACCCTGGAGCGGATCCCGCTGCAGCGCTGGGCCGATCCGGAGGAGATCGCGGCGAGCTTCGTGTTCCTCGCCTCGCCTGCCGCGGCGTACATCACCGGCCAGGTCCTGCCCGTCGACGGCGGGACGGTGATCTGACGTGCCGCTGACCGGCAGGGACGTCTTCGTCGTCGAGGGGGCCCGCACTCCCTTCGGGCGCTCGCACCCGGAGAAGGGCTGGTACCGCGACACCCATCCCAACGAACTGCTCGGCGCGGTCTACCGCGCACTGCTGAGCCGCGCCGACGTCGCAGCGGAATCCGTCGAGGACCTCGTCGTCGGTTGCACGGCGCCGTTCGGCGAGCAGTCGCGCAACATCGCCCGCAACGCCTGGCTGCAGGAGGGTTACCCGCCCGAGGTGCCGGCCGTCGTGCTGGACCGCCGCTGCGGGTCCGCGCAGACCGCGAGCGAGATGGCAGCTGCGCTCGTCGCGTCCGGCGTGCACGATCTCGTGATCGCCGCCGGGGTCGAGCACATGGGGCACGTCCCGATGAACTCCCCTGCGAAGATCTCCGAGCTCTACGGCGAACCGTGGACCGCGCGGATGTGGGAGCGATACGACTTCGTGTCACAGGGGGAGAGCGCCGAGCTGATCGCGGAGCGCTGGGACATCTCCCGCGCGGAGATGGACGAGTTCGCCGCCCGTTCCCATCGGCTGGCCGTCGATGCGCTCGAAGCGGGCCGGTTCGACGCGGAGTTGATCGAGACAGGGTTGATCGAGACAGGGTTGATCGACGGGGAGCTCGACGGCGAGGTGCGCCGGGGTGACCAGACGATCCGGCCCGGCACCTCGGCCGAGTCGCTGGCCGGGCTCCGGACTGTGTTCCGACCCGAGAACGGCCGGATCACCGCGGGATCGTCCTCCCCGATCTGCGACGGCGCGGCGGGCGTTCTGCTGGCCTCGCAGCGCGCCGTTGACGAGCACGGGCTCACACCGCGGGCGCGGATCCTCGACCAGACGACCGTTGGCGTCGATCCGGTGATCATGTTGACCGGCCCGATCCCGGCGACGCACAAGCTGTTGCAACGCAACGGGTTGAGCATCTCCGACATCGATCTGTTCGAGGTCAACGAGGCGTTCGGCTCGGTCGTGCTCGCCTGGGCGCGTGAGCTGGAGCCGGACATGGACCGGGTCAACGTCAACGGGGGAGCGATCGCGCTCGGGCACCCCGTCGGTGCCACCGGTGGACGATTGCTCGCCACGATCGTGGCCGAGATGGAGCGGCGCGACGTCGAGCTCGGGCTGGTCACCATGTGCTGCGGCGGTGGGCTGGGTACCGGCACGTTGCTGCAGCGGGTCTGATCATGATCGATCTGAGGCCGTATGTGCGGACCGGCGACGGTGTCTGGTGGAGCCAGGCGGGCGCCGAGGCCGTCCCGCTCGTCGACGCCCTGCTCGACCAGGTCGCCGCCATCGGGCCGGTGCGCGCCTTCAGCGGGCTGAGCTTCAACCGCAGGCTGCGTGCGGTGCCTCCGGAGATCACCCTGATGTCCTACGGGGCGATGGGGGAGCTGCGGAAGGCGCGCGGGTTGGAGGTCGTGCCCGCGCACTACTCGGTGCTGCCGCGGTTGTTCGCCGAGCGCGCGCTGCCCGGGGACGTCGGGCTGGTGCAGGTCTCGCCTCCTGCGCGCGACGGTGTGTGTTCCTTCGGGATCGGCGTGGACTACGCCGCCGACGCCGCGCGGCACAGCCGGGTCCTGATCGGCGAGATCAATCACCGGATGCCTGCCACCACCGGCACCCCCGGCATCCCGTTGGACCGGTTCGCGGCCACGATCGAGACCGACCGCCCGCTCCCGGAGGCCCCGGACCGGCAGCCGGACGCCGTCGACGAGGCGATCGCCGCGAGCGTCGCCGAGCTGGTCGAGGACGGCGACACCGTCCAGGTGGGCGTCGGCGCCCTGCCGTCGGCGATCATGGACGGGCTGGCGGCCCATCGCGACCTCGGCTTCCACTCCGGGATGCTCACCGACGGGGTGCTGCGGCTGGTGGAGAAGGGCGTGCTCACCGGGCGGCACAAGGAGATCGACAACGGGCTGCTGGTCACCGGCACCGCGATCGGCAGCGCCGAGCTCTACGCCCGGCTGGGCGAGCTGCCCGTGGTCTTCAAGCCGGCGAGCTACACCCACGACCCCGGTGTACTCGCGCAGCTGCGCCGGCTCGTCGCGATCAACTCCGCCATCGAGGTGGACCTGGGCGGCCAGGTCGGCAGCGAGGTCGCCGGCGGGCGCTACCTGGGAGGCATCGGTGGCCAGGCCGACTTCTCCGGTGCGGCGGCCTGTACGGGCGCCCGGTCGATCATCGCGCTGCGCTCCACCGCGGGCGGCGCGTCGACCATCGTGCCCGTGCTGGGCGGCCCGGTCTCCACCGCCCGTGCCGACGTCGACGCCGTCGTCACCGAGCACGGGGTCGCGTGGCTGCGGGGGTGCCCGCACACCGAGATCGGTCGCCGCCTGGTGACCGTCGCCGCCCCCGAGCACCGGGCCGAGCTCGAACGAACACTCCGGGAGGAATCGTGACGAGACCCGACAAGGTCCACATCCGCGAGGTGGGTCCCCGCGACGGGTTCCAGAACGAGCCCGAGCACATCCCGACCGACGACAAGGTCCGCCTCATCGACGCGCTGGGGCGTGCCGGGTTCACGCGCATGGAGGTGGCGAGCTTCGTACGGCCGGACGTCATCCCGCAGCTCTCCGACGGTGTCGAGGTGCTCCACCGCATCGATGTCCCGGAGAACGTGCGGCTGATGGTGCTGGTCCCCAACAGCAAGGGCCTCGACAACGCACTGAAGGTGCGGGAGCGGTTCCACGACGCCGCGATCTTCGTGAGCGCCTCGGAGACGCACAACCAGAAGAACGTCAACCGCGCGATCGCGGACACCATGGCGGACAACGACGTCATGGCGAAGCGCATCTGCGCCGAGGGTCTCGGCTGCGCGGCCGTCATCGCCACCTCCTTCGGCTGCCCCTACGAGGGCAGGGTCGAGATGGGCCGGGTCCTGTCCCTCGCGGAGCGCTTCGCCGAGGCGGGCGCCACGGAGGTCGGGTTCGGCGACACCACCGGCATGTGCAACCCGGCGTACGCGCAGGAGTTCTTCGCCGCGGCGCTGGAGCGGCTGCCGGACGTCGAGGTCACGGCGCACTTCCACAACACCCGCGGGCAGGGCCTGGCCAACGCCTACGCCGCGCTGGAGGCGGGCTGCACGAGCTTCGAGTCCAGCTTCGGCGAGCTGGGCGGCTGCCCGGTGCCCCAGGGCTCGACCGGCAACATCGCGACCGAGGACCTGGTGGGCATGTTCCACGAGATGGGTGTGGACACCGGGCTCGATCTCGACGCGGTGATCGACGCGGCCCGCGCGGCGCAGCGGGTGCTCGGTCGCACGCTGACCAGCCACTCGCTGATCGCCGGACCCGTGAACTGGCACTGACCGGCACTTGCACACCATCTGACCATCCCCGAGGAAGAGGACTCATGAGCAACCGCACCGCGTTCGTCACCGGTGGCGCGCAGGGCATCGGCAAGGGCATCACCACCACGCTCGGCGCACAGGGCTTCGCCGTCGCCGTCGTGGACCTGAACGCCGAGGCCGCCCGGGCAACGGCAGGCGAGATCGTCGAGGCGGGTGGCCGGGCGATCGCCGTGCAGGCCGACGTGACCGACACCGCGTCGGTACAGGCCGCGGTGAAGACCGTCACGGAGGAGCTCGGCCCGGTCGAGATCGTGGTGAACAACGCGGGCTGGGACGACTTCATGCCGTTCCTCAGCACCACCGAGGAGTTCTGGGACCGCATTCTGGAGATCAACTTCAAGGGCATGCTGCGGGTGACGCAGGCGGTCGTGCCGGGCATGGTCGAGCGGGGCTTCGGCCGTGTCATCAACATCGGTTCGGACGCCGGGCGCGTCGGTTCCTCGCTGGAGGCGGTGTACTCCGGGGCCAAGGGCGGCACCATCGCCTTCACCAAGACACTGGCCCGCGAGATCGCGACGAAGGGCGTCACCGCCAACACGGTGTGCCCGGGCCCCACCGACACCCCGGCGCTGCGCAAGTTCGCCGATGCCTCGGGACAGGACGCGGAGAAGGTGATCGGCGGGATGGTCCGCGCAGTGCCGATGAAGCGGCTGGGGCAGCCGGCTGACATCGCGGCCGCGGTCGCGTTCTTCGCCTCCGACGCGGCCGGCTACATCACGGGCCAGACGCTGTCGGTCAGCGGCGGCCTGACGATGGCGTGAGGGGTCGGGCCCCGACCTCGTCTTCTTCCCGCGCTGCGCCTGAGAGGGACAAACGATGACCGTGACCTGGGAGGACGCCGCTGACGGCGTCCTCGTCGCGACGATGGACCACCGCCCGGCCAACGCGCTCGGGCCGCCGATCATCGACGGGTTGAACGCGCTGCTCGACGAAGCGGAGGAGCGCGACACCCGCGTGCTGGTGCTGACCTCGGCGATCCCCGGGTTCTTCGCAGCCGGCGCGGACATCAAGCACCTGGGCACCGTCGATGCGGCGTCCTTCACCGCCTACGGCAACCGGTTGCGCGACGTCGTGGAGCGGCTCGCGGCGGCGGACCTGATCAGCATCGCCGCGATGGAGGGGCTGGCGCTCGGCGGCGGTCTGGAACTGGCGATGGCCGCCACGATGCGCGTCTCGGGCGCCGCCGCCGCCTTCGGGTTGCCGGAGGTGCGGCTCGGCCTGATCCCGGGTGCGGCCGGCACGCAGCGGCTGCCGCGGCTGGTGGGTCGAGGGCGGGCGATCGACATCATGGCGACCGCGCGCCAGGTACCCGCCGACGAGGCCGCAGCGATCGGGCTCGTCGACCGGCTGGTCGCGGTGGGGGAGGCGCGCGCCGCCGCCGTCGAGCTGGGCGGGTCGCTGGCCCGGCTCTCCCGGCCCGCGCTCGCCGCCGTGCTGCGGACCGTCGATGCCGCCTTCGACCTCCCGTTCGCGCAGGGGAAGCGGTACGAGGTCGAGCAGATCCAGGAGCTGTTCGAGACGGGTGAGGCGCGCGAGGGGATCAGCGCCTTCCTCGAGAAGCGGCCACCGAAGTTCGCCTGACCGGAGGGCGCACGATGCACGAGAAGTACGGGCTGACCATCTTCACCGGCGGACGCGGGCCGCGGCGCTTCCGGGCGGCGGCCGACCTGGCCCGCCGGGCGGAAGCGGCGGGCTTCGGCGCGGTCTGGACCGGCGAGCTCTACAACCGGTCCGCAACGATCCCGATGGCCGTGCTGGGGGCGGCGACCGAACGGGTCGCGATCGGCTCGGACATCGCCTACGGGGTGGGCCGCTCGCCGCTGATCTGGGCTGCGGAGGCCCGTGACCTCGACGAGCTGACCGACGGCCGGATCATCCTCGGCCTGGGCAACGGCACCGCCGGCATGATGGAGAACTGGCTCAACACGAGCGGCGAGGCACCCGCGGTGCGGATGGAGGAACTGGTCACCCTCCTGCGCAAGCTCTGGCGGCTGCACGAGGGCCCGGTCCACCACGACGGCCGCTTCTACCGCCTGCACCTCGTGCCCACCGCGGGCACTCCCGCTCCGATCCGGGAGCACCTGCCGATCTGGACCGCGGGCGTCGGCCCACGGATGGTCCGGGCCGCCGGCCGGGTCGCCGACGGGCTCGTGTGCCACCCGATGACCACCCCCGACTACCTCGACGCGGTCGTGCGGCCCGAGTTGGCCGGTGGTGCCGAGGACGCGGGTCGCTCGCTCGACGGGTTCGTGGTGAAGGGCATGCGGATGGTCGCCCTCGACGCGGACGAGGAGGCTGCGCGGCAACGGATGGCGTTCGCGATCGCCCAGTACGCCGCCTCCCGGGTCTACGACCGCCTGTTCGCCCTGCACGGCTGGGACGGGGCGCAGCAGCGGATCCGGGCCGCGGCGAAGGCGGGCGACGTGCAGGGTGCCGCCGCGGCCGTCCCCGACGCGGCGATCGACGCGATCGGCATCGCCTGCACTCCCGCCGACCTGCCGCGCCGGGCCGCTGCCCACGCCGCGACCTTCGATCACCTGAACCTGTGTGCCCCGCCGTGGGGACTGGTGCCGGAGGAGCTCGAGGAGGCGACCGAGGAGATCCTCGCCGCACTCTCGCCCGTGCCGCAGCCGGCGCCCTGACCCGAGCGGCTGCGCCACGGGCGTCGGGTCGTGACCTACAAGCCCAGGCTCCTGCTGATGATCTCCCGCTGGATCTCGTTGGTGCCGCCGTAGATGGGCGGCGCGAGTGCCTTGCGGACCTGCGCCTCCATCCCGTACTCGCGGGCGTAGCCGTAGCCACCCATGAGCTGCATGGCCTCCAGCGCCGTGGCCTTCGCCGCCTCGGTGCACCGGATCTTGGCCGTGGAGCTGTCGCGGGACAGGCACTGCTCATCGCCGGCATCGAGCCGGTCGGCCACGTCGTAGAGGAACGTCCGGCACAGCGCGATCTCGGTGGCGAGGTCGGCGATCCGGTGCCGAACGGCCTGGAAGCTGCCGATCGTGCGGCCGAACTGCTCGCGCTGGCGAACGTAGCCGAGCAGGTCGTCGAACGACCGCTCGGCGGCCCCGATACTGGACGCGGCGATGATCAGCCGCTCCACCCCGAGACCGCGGTTGAGCTGGCGCCAGGCACTGCCCACGGTGCCGACGACGGCGGTGGCGGGCACCCGGACGCCGGTGAAGTACAGGTCGTTGACGGTGTGCCCGTACATCGTGTCGATGGCGCGGATCTCCAGGCCGGGCACGTCGGCCGAGACCATGAGGAGTGTCAGACCCTCGTGCTTGCCGCCGGAGGTGTCGGTCCGCGTGAGCACCAGGATGTGGGTGGCCAGGTGCGCGGCGGTGGTCCAGGTCTTCTGCCCGTCGAGCACGAACTCGTCGCCGTCGCGCACCGCGGGCATCCGGGCCGCGGCCAGGTCGGACCCGGCGCCCGGCTCGCTCAGGGCGATGGCCTCGAAGTTCCCGGCGCAGATCGACTCGACGATGGTGCGCTTCTGCGCGTCGGTGCCCCAGTGCAGGTAGGTCTGTGCCGCGGTCAGCCCGGTGCCGTAGGCGATGACCGGGGCGAGGCCGCGCGCGGTCTCCTCCAGGAACAGGCACTCGTCGACGAACGTGCCGCCCTGCCCGCCGTGCTCGGCCGGCAGGGAGATCCCCAGCCAGCCCAGTTCGGCGAGCCGGCGCAGGAGGGTCGGGCTGTCGGCCAGCGCGCCGCCCTCGGTGAGGGCCGCACGCTGTTCGGCGGTGCCGCACTCCTTGGCGCAGAAGGCGCGGACCGCCTCGGCGAACTCGCGCTGCTCGGCAGTGAACCGCACGTCGGTGCTCGCTCTCAGTGGGTGCGGAACTGGGCGAACTCGGGCGCGCGCTTCTCGTTGAAGGCGGTGATGCCCTCCCGTGCCTCCTCGGACTCGCCGAACAGCTTCAGTGCCGAGTAGGCCATCTGCCCGATGCCGGCGAAGTGCTCGGTGTCGGAGTTGAAGGACTGCTTGAGCACCTTGAGCGCGGTGGGGGAGAGCTTCAGGATCTCGTCCGCCCAGGACCGCACCTCGGCGCGCAGCTGATCCGCCGGGACGACCTTGTTGACCAGGCCCCACGCCTCGGCCTGTGCGGGGGAGTACTTGCGGCACAGGAACCAGATCTCCCGCGCCCGCTTCTCGCCGATGGCGCGGGCCATCAGCCCGGTGCCGAACCCGGCGTCGAACGACCCGACGCGCGGCCCGTTCTGTCCGAACACGGCGGTGTCGGCGGAGATGGTGAGATCGCAGAGCAGGTGCAGCACGTGTCCGCCGCCGATGGCGAAGCCGTTGACCGCGGCGATCACGGGCTTGGGCACGTCACGGATGACGCGGTGCAGGGCGTCGACCTCGAACAGGCCGGTGGCCGAGGGGCCGTAGTCGCCCGTCTCCATCCGCTGCTTCTGGTCGCCGCCCGTGCAGAAGGCCTTCTCTCCGGCACCGGTCAGGGAGAGCACCCCGACCTCGTCGTCGGCCCAGGCCAGCTTGAAGGCGTGCACGAGCTCGTCGACGGTCTGGGCGCGGAAGGCGTTGTACCGGTCCGGCCTGTTGATCGTGATCCAGGCCAGGCCGTTGTCGACCTCGTAGGTGATGTCGGTGAACTCGTCGGGCTTCATGCTGACCTCTTCCTCGGCGGTGGGTGGGACGCGAGCGAACGCCGATGCCCACGACGGTGCCGGTGGCAAACTTTGGCCAGACCTTTATATCATCGGTCCGAAACCGGGGGAAGCTCCCGCCGGTCGGGAGTTGGTCGCTCAGGCGCCCGCGCGTGCGACGTCGCGGAGCAGGAACTTCTGGACCTTGCCGGTGAGGGTCGTCGGGAGCCGGTCGACGAGAACGATCTTCTCCGGCAGCTTCTGGACGGAGATGTCGCGTTCCTTGAGGAAGGACGTGATGTCCTGCAGCGTCGGCTGCTCGCCGGGCATCGGCACCACCACGGCGCAGGCCTTCTCGCCGAGTCGCTCGTCCGGGTAGGGCACGACGGCGACCTGCGCCACGGCGGGATGGGCGGCGACGTAGCCCTCGATCTCGGCGGCGCTGAGGTTGGTACCGCCGCGGATGATGATGTCCTTCAGCCGACCCGTGACGCGCAGGTAGCCGGCCTCGTCGAAGCGTCCGAGGTCGCCGGTGTGGTGCCAACCATCGGCATCGATGGTCGCGGCCGTGCGCTCGGGGTCGCGCCAGTACCCGAGAACGGCGCCTGGACCGCGGTAGCAGATCTCGCCCTCCTCACCCACGGATGCCGGGTCGCCGTCGGGGCCGAGCAGCTTGAGCTCCACGCCGGCGAGCGCAGGTGTGCCGTCGGATCCGGCGCGGCGTTCGAGCGAGTCGCCGGGATGGCAGCAGGTGACGGCGAGCAGTTCCGTGCAACCGTAGAGCGGCATGAGGACGCCGCCGTCGAACGCCTTGTCGAAGTCGATGGCGAGAGCCTCGGGGATGGGCGCGCCGGCGCAGAGCCAGAAGCGCATGGAGGAGAGATCGCGCTGGGCATCGGGCTGGGCATCGAGCGCCATGCGCACGAACGGCGTGGCGGTGGCCGACGCCGTACAGCGGTAGTGCTCGATCCGCCGCAGTGCCTCGTTCGGCTCCCAGACGTCGATCAGGTGGGTCTCGGATCCGGTTGCGAGGGGCACGAGTACGCCCACGAGGAGCCCGGTGGCGTGCGCAACGGGCGACGGCATGAACATGACGTCGTCGGGGCGGGTCTGGAACACATCGCGGGCGAGCCCGTGCGCCGAGAAGGCGATGGTGTTCCAGGTGTGCACGCACCCCTTCGCGGTGGACTCGGTGCCCGATGTGTACACGATGATGTGTGGCTCGTCGGGTTCCGGGTACGGGCCCAGGTCTGTCGCCCCCAGGCCTGTCGCCCCCAGGTCTGGCGACTGCGCTGTCGTGGAGCTCGCGGCGTCGAACGCCAGCTCGCCCTCGTGCGGTTCGGACCGCGCGATGATGAGCGTGGCGAGGGTCGGTGTCTCCCGTTGCAGCGCCCGGAACATCGCGGAGTGGTCGAAGCCCCGGAATGCCCCGGTGGTGATCGCCGCGACGGCGCCGGAGTTGTGCAGGACGTGCGCGACCTCGGTCTGCCGGTACACGGTCATGATCGGCACCGTGACGGCGCCGATGCGGGAGATGGCGAGGTAGGAGATCACGAACTCCGACCAGCTCGGCAGCTGGATGATGACGCGGTCCCCCCGCTTCACGCCCTGGCGCAGCAGGCTCGCACCGAGGGCATGCGCGCGGTCGCGGAGCGTGCCGTAGTCCAGCTCGGTCGTGCCGTCGGACACGAACCGTCGGGTGGGCGTCTCCGCGGCCCACCGGTCCAGGAGGGCGGCGGCCGAACCTCCCTGCCACCACCCGTTCTCGCGGAAACGGGCCTGCGACGCCTCGTCGTAGCGATCGTGCACCGTCAGGGCTGGGGTCTCGGCAGTGACCATCCGTGTCATCTCCGCTTCGTCGCACGCGCCTCGGTGTGATCGGGGGCACGATGCTAGCGAGAAATCATCGAACTTATCAATGGTCAGGCCAAAAGTTGGACCAGACGGCGTCGGTCGGCATGGCGATCCCGGGTGATGGGCCAGGACTGGTGGGAAAAGGGGTCAGGCCGCGAGACCGGTCTTGAGTGCACCGGCGATGGTGACGGCGCGGCTGGCTTGGAAGGCGACGGCGGCGAGCTCGGTGTCGCCGGGTGGCACGGTGCCGTTGTTGGAGATGTGGCTGGTGCCGTAGGGGTTACCGGCCGCGAACTGGATCGGGTCGGCGTAGCCGGGCGCCACGACGATCGCGCCCCAGTGGTAGAAGGTGTTGTTCAGTGCCAGCACGGTCGACTCCTGCCCGCCGTGCGCGGTGGCCGTCGAGGTGAACGACGTGGCCACCTTGTTGATCAGCTTGCCCGCGGGCCGATGCCATGGAGGACACCCGTCGCCGGATCATCGAGGTGACGGTGGATCTGCACGGCACCATCGGCCCCGCGCGCACCACCGTCGCGGCCATCGCGGGCGCGGCGGGTGTACAGCGGCACACCGTCTACCGGCACTTCCCGACCGACGAAGATCTCTTCGCCGCCTGCTCCGCGCACTTCTGGGCGCTCAATCCGTGGCCGGATGCCGACGGGTGGGACGAGGTCGCCGATCCGCACGAGCGGCTGGCAGTCGCGTTGGGCGAGCTGTACGCGTTCTACCGTCCCATCGCGACGATGATGACCAACGTGCTGCGCGACGCCGACGTCATGCCCATCGTCTCGCGGGCCGTGCAGTCCTACTTCGACTACGCCGACGGTGTTGCGCTGCGGCTCGCGACGATGCTCGCCGGCGACGAGGTGACCGTGGCCGCGGCGCGGCACGCGGTCGACTTCCGCACGTGGGAGTCGTTGATCGGGCGGGGTGGCCTCGACCCCGCCGCGGCGGTGGCGCTGATGGTCGCGATGGTGGACTCGTCCACTCGCCATCCGGGAAGTCCGTAACCGACCACGTCCGCGGGTAGCTCGTCACGCGAGGCCGGTCTGGCCTTCCCGGTCCGGTCCGGCCCGGCTACGTCGCCGGTCGCCTCGCGGTCGATCGCCGAGAGGGCGAGACGGATCGTCGCCGCGTCCCAGGGCACCGTCGGGTCCAGCCCTGTCAGGTCTCGGAACCGGCCGAGCCGCTTGAGCACGGTGTTGCGGTGGCAGTACAGCAGCTGTGAGGTCTCCAGCAGGGAGCCGGTCCGCATGTAGGTCTCCGTGGTGGCGCAGATCTGCCGCTGGCTCTCCGGAGTCAGCGCCCGCAGCTGCCCGATCGCATCGGTGCGGATCGTCTCGGCCAGGTCGGGGAGCATCGTGTCGATCAGGAACGGCCTGCCCTCGGACAGCGTCCGGGGGTTCCGCGAACCCGACGGCGTGGCGATCAGCAGTCCGTGCGCGATCCGCCACGCCGCAGGGACCCCGGCCAGGCTGTCCACGACCGGCGACAGCGCAAGGGGGATGTCATCGGCCCAGGTCGACACCTCGTGCGTGGGCTGCGGGCCGGGGATCAGGATCATCACCGCGTCGCCGCGCGGATGGACCTGGGCCCGGCCGTTGGCGATGCTCAGTCGGGATCGGACCGTGGCGATCGCGGAGCCTGCCGCGGCGGCGACGAGGAAACGATCGTCGGCGGCCAGTGCCAGCGTCCGCGCGACACGCATGGTCAACGCATGATCGATGCGGCTGCGGCCGAGGAAGTCGGAGAGCAGGATCGTCACCTCGGTCTCGCGGTCGCGGCGTATTCGTGACACCTCGTCCAGATATCCGGCCTGGACATTGACCGTGTGGTATTCGATGTACGGCGGAATGGTCGAGCGCGTTGCGTTGCGCATCGGTTGCCCGCCCGTGCAGTGCCGTCCACAGCAAGTTGTTCGATGTAGCTGTCGGCGAGGGTGTCGAGGTGCTCCAAACATCACCTGACCAGCTACCCCGGCTACATCGACTCCCGGTTGTTCGTCCTCTACGAGGGCCTGCCGACACTGGTCTACGGTCCGAAGGCCGAGGAGATCCACGGCTACGACGAGCGCGTCAACCTCACGTCCCTGCGTCGGGTGACGAAGACGATCGCCCTGTTCATGGCCGCATGGTGCGGGGTTCGACGCGCCTGACCCTCGCGGTTCGGGGGTCGGAGCGCCGGGGTCAGGCGGCCTCGGTGACGTTCGTCGTCGCCGGCAGCAGGGAGCTCTCGCCTCGTTCCCAGCACGTCATCAGGTAGCGCGTGAGCGCTCCCTCGACCGCGGTCACCGCTTCGGCTCCGAAGATGATGTCGGTGGCGAGCTGCGGTTCCTGCTCGGCGAGCCCGACGGCCAGCTGTTGGGCGGCGACGGTTTGGTGGTGGGCATCGGCGACGACGTGCACGTCGTAGAAGTGTCGGGCGGCGGCGCTGGCTCCGTGGCGG
>NZ_JBHSIR010000061.1:0-51363 GCF_042653605.1 Pseudonocardia sp. GCM10023141 | reverse complement strand
CAACGATCACCTGCAGCTACCAAAGCTGCCACGCCGTCACACCACCGGGTTCGACAACACCCTCTCAGGAGCTGGTCGAGGTACTGCCGCATGCGGTCCTCGCGGATGACCCGCGGCCCGGGCGCGCTCGTCGCCGGCGCAGCGGGCGATGCCACCGGCGCGGCCGAGCACCCGACGAGAGGCAGGGCGAACACGATGACGGCGAGCACCAGGGGGGTCAGACCCATGATCTGCTCTTCGCCTCCAGCGCTCACCGGGTTACGCACACCATCCCCGAACCACCTCGCCGGCGGGGCCGGTCGAACAGCTCGCCCCTGCCCGCGCGTCGCAGGTAACGGCCCACCCGACTCGGCGAACAGCCAAGGGCGCAGCACGCCGCTCCCCTGATTGGTCCGCCGCCGACGACGGAGTGCTGACAGCGATCCTGTCCGACCTCGGCGTGCACGACCCGTCGGTGCTCGACCTATCGGGTGCGACCGCGAGCCCACGTGATCTCGTCCGGGCGCGCTGACGGCGGCGAGCGCCACCACCTGTCGATGTCGCTGCCGGACGGGTCGGGATGCGCCGCATGGATGGGCCGTCCGCACGGCATGTGCCGCTGGCTGATGAGGTCGTATTCACATCAATTTCACCTCTCGCCGACCTTGTCGTAACTCCGGTTCGAGACGCTCCCGCCTTCGACTCCGTGAATCTGTATTGGACTGATTCATCGGGGATCGCCTCACGTGTCTCGGGCCACTGTCGAATCTCGAGCGCGCATCGCCCGCGCGGCACACACCCAGCGGACGGGAAAGAATTCATCGGGCCGGTCGGTGCGATAACGGGCGGGCGGACGGAGTCGGGTCCGGTCGAATGTGTCACCCGAACGGGTGACGGATGTCGTGCCGCTCACGGAAGGATGGGGATGAACACGGCTGCGAAGCTATTGAGCTTTTCGACGGCGCTCACGCTGGTCTTCCTTGCGGCCTTGTGGGCCGGAACGCTCACGGCCGGGTCGGGTGGCCTCGCACTCCCGGCGACGATTGCCGACAAGCACACAGCGGCCCTGGGGCCCGATGCTGGGCTGAAGATGGAGACAGCCGGGCTGGTCGCCACAGCCGCCGGGTTCACGCTGGTTCCGCGGGGGCCGACGACGTTCGTGCCGGGCGTTCCGGCGGAGCTCGCCTTCGTCGTCACCGGGTTGGGCGGACGGGCGGTCACCGGGTTCGACGTCGTGAACGAGCAGCTGCTCGATGTCGTCGTCGTCCGCAGGGACGGCACGCGGTTCCAGCGCCTGGAGCCGGTCCTCGGTCCGGGCGGCGTCTGGCGGGCACCGATGACGCTGCCTGCGGCCGGCGTGTATCGCGCGTACGCCGATTTCGTGCCGGTGGGCGGCCCGGAGCTCGTACTCGGCATCGATCTCTCGGTGTCGGGCGATTTCGTCCCGGAGGTACTACGGCCGACCCGCGTAGCCCAGGTCGACGGGTACACGGTGCGACTCGACACCGATCTCGTGGCGGGCAGCAGGTCGGAGGTATTCGTCGCGATCGATCATGATCGCTTGCCGGTCACCGACGTCGAGCGTCGCCACGGCACGCTCGGTCAGCTCGTTGTGCTGCGCCAGAGCGACCTGTCCAGTCTGCGCGTCGCCCCTGCCCCCGCTGTCGCTGCCGCGGCACACGGCCCAGGCCTCGCGTTCACGGTGGAGATCCCGGCTGCGGGGATGCACCGATTGTTCCTCGAGTTCCAGCACGAGGGCGTTGTGCACACCGCCGAGTTCACCGTGCAGACCGGAAGCGATCAGTGAGTGACCACGCGGAAACGACGTGCTGGTCGCTCTCGCCGGCCTGGGCGGGCTGATTTACGTCGGGCGCGCCCGTACCGGGAGCGCCGCGAAACAGAATTATAACGGCTATTCCCGCCAACGGCAGATCGGAGTGCTCCTGATGCAGCAGGGTGTGACATGGATCGACGTTCTGCTCGGGGTGGCATCCTTACTCGCGGCCCTTTACTACATCGCACTGCTGCTGGGCGGTCGGGTGCGATTCACCACTGCGGCGGCCCACATGGCGATGGGGGTCGGGATGGCGGCGATGTTCGTCCCGACCATGGATCCGCTTCCGCGCGGGGTGTGGATCGCGGTGTTCGTCGTCATCTCGGTGTGGGTCGGAGTGGGATGCTTGCGCGCCTCGACGTTCCTCGGAGAGGTCGGTCACCACGCGGTCGGTGCGATGGCCATGCTCTACATGTTGTTCGGACACTCGGACAGTGCCGTCGGGGCAATTGGTGTCGTCGAGCACCAACTCGCACACCACCGCAGCACCGCGGGCGCGGCACCGCCGCTGCTCATGACCGCGATTGCGCTCGCCTTCGTCGGCTGGTTCGTCGCCGACGTCATCCGCGTGATCTTCCGGCCCGGGGAAGCGGCCGCGCCGGTGCGGGTAGCGGAATCGGTCGGAGCGGCCCCGTCCCGCGGAGCGGGGCCTGCGGTGCTGGCCGGACTCGGTCGTCACATCGTGATGCCTGACGCGGTGCTGAGTTCTGCGATGGCGATCATGTTCCTGGAAACGGTCTAGGCCTCGAGTTTCGCGAGCCGGCCGCCCCTGCAGGTCGCCACGTGCTGCGGCGAGTGCGCAGCTCGTCCGCGGCGGATCGGCATGGCCCTCATCACGGTGGGTCGGTTGCTGCCGGTCCTCGGCATCGGCCTGGCGGGTCCTTCGGACACCGGGTGTCGCCGGCGTGTGGACTGCCTCACAGCGCCGCTTTCGGGCGATGTGGTCTTCGTTTACCGAGGGTTTACCCCGTGCGGACGCTCTGGTTACGCCGATTGGTCATTCTTCTCGTCAACCTGGTTCGGCGGAACGCCAGTGATGTCGGCTCCGTCGAGTCGAGTCGGTATGGATCGCCCCGCCAGCTGGTCCACCAAACCTCAACTTGCCCATGACAAACGCAACTGATTCACGGGTTTTGTGCTGCTCGAAAGTCGCCGACTGGTGCCGAGTAGGAGCTGGGTTGTGGTCTCCGCACTGACTGCCCGACCGAGCGCCGATTCGCTGAGCGTGAGAGGAAAATGACTGTGCCCACTGTCACCTACACCCATGACGACGGTTCGCAACAAACCGTCGAGATGGCTGTCGCGACGAATGTGATGCGGGCCGCGTTGGCCAATCAGGTGCCCGGGATCGTCGGGGAATGCGGGGGCTCGGCAACATGCGGAACGTGTCATGTCTACGTCGATCACAGCACGGAGAAGTTCACTCCGCCGTCGGGTGATGAGGAGGACATGCTCGATTGGACGGCCGCGCCCCGTGCTGGGAACAGTCGTCTCAGCTGTCAGCTCGTCCCCATTCAGGCCGGCACGGAACTGGTCGTCCGCGTCCCAGACAAGCAGGTCTGACATGCGCGGTGTTGTGGTGGTCGGGGCCGGGCACGCCGGCGTGGAGGTGGCGGCATCGCTGCGAACGGGCGGCTACCACGGGCCCGTGACGCTCGTGGGAGCTGAGGAGCATCACCCCTACGAACGGCCACCGCTGTCGAAGGAGATGCTCGACGACGGCGCGGATCCGGCCATGATCTCATTACGTCCCGCGGCCTTCTTCGCCGATCATCGCATCACGTTGCGCCCGGGGCCGGTGGTCGACATCGAGCGGGCCTGGCAGCAGGTGAAGATGGCCGACGGGCGGTGGGTGGCGTACGACCACCTGGTCCTGGCTACCGGCGCGTCGCCGCGCCGGGTCGAGCTGGCCGGCCTGGGCCTGCGCGGGGTGGCGGAGCTGCGCACCCTGAACGATGCGTTCGCGCTGCGCGCGTCGCTCACCGCGGCAAAGCGCCTGGTGGTGTTGGGCGGTGGGTTCATCGGGATGGAGGTGGCGAGCGCGGCTGTCAAGCGCGGGATCGAGGTGACCGTGATCGAGCAGGGCGAGCGGGTTCTGGGCCGGGCGGTGTCTCCGCCGGTGTCGCAGGCGGTCGCGGCCCATCACTGCGCGCAGGGAGTGCGCCTGTACCTGGGGGAGCGTGCCACAGAGGTGGTGGGCGAAGCCGGGCACGTCACCGCGGTGGCCACGGAGTCGGGCCGGCTGCTACCGGCGGACGCCGTCGTTCTGGGCGTCGGCTCCGTCGCCGAGGACGGCCTGGCTGGTCGGGCGGGCCTCGCGACGGGCAACGGGGTGCTGGTCGACCGGTGGCTGAACACATCGGACCCGCTGATCTCGGCGATCGGTGACTGCGCCGCGGTCGTCGATCCCTCGACCGGTTCGAGCAGGCGGGTCGAGTCCATCCAGAACGCGACCGATCAGGGACGCTACGTCGCCGCGCGCATCATCGGCTGGCGGAAACCGTTCCGGGCGGTGCCATGGTTCTGGAGCAACCAGGGATCGTTGAAGTTGCAGCTCGTCGGACTGGTGTCGAACGACGACCGGCGCATCGTGTGCGGTGACGAGGAACGCTTCTCCGTGATCTCCGTCCGCGACGGGCGGTTGGCCACCGTCGAGTCGGTCAACGATCCGGGCACGCACATGGCCGCCCGCCGGCTACTGGAACGAGCAACCCCGACCGAGGCCGAGCTGATGGACGTCGACTACGACGTGCGAGCGCTCGCGCGGCAGATGATGGCCAAGGAGGCTGCCGTCGCCTGATCGACCACCTCGATGTGAACGGCGGGCCCGCGACGATGTCGCGGGCCCGCCGTTTTTTTGTTCGCGCCAAAACGAGAGGTATCGCGCGAATCATGGAGCATTCATGAAGAAGGTTGCGGTCGCGCGTGCGAAAACGCTTGGGTCAACCTGTCGGAATGCTCCCGTCGCCGAATTTGGTGGTGCGGCGCCGTAAACGAGCGAGTGGTCCAAAGGATTCGTAAAGATCGCGTGTCGCGGACCTCACAGGGATGCCGCCGTTCGGTCTAGTGCCTTGTAACGCGAGGGTCACGACGATGCGTCCACCTGTTACTCGGGCTGTGCAACTATCTGCGAATCCAAAATCCGGAGTGATGCGACAGAAATGTCGGAGGTTGCCCGAAGAAGGGCTCCCCGCGGGCGACCTCGACCGCCGTTATCGGACCCTGAGATGTGACTCGGTGCTCGTTGTAAAACGGGCACCATGGCGGGGATAAAGGGATTCCGGACGGCACGCCCGGTGGATGAAGGACCCGTTGAAGTCACGAGAGGAAACGCATGTCGGGAATTGCTCCCCCACTCCCGAGTGGGTCCGGGAAAAGACGGCGAAGGTTCGCCGCCGTGACAGTGATGGCAGCGGTCGGCGCGACGTCGATGACGGCGTTGACGGCGTCACCGGCTGCCGCGCAACAGCCGATCGGCGTCGGCCCGCTGCCGATCGTCTTCAACATCACCGACAAGAGCGACGGGTGGTTCGACAGCGGGTTGAACCTGTTCGGCAGCAAGTCGCTCGCGATCGCTGAGCTGCCCAGGCTCGGCACGGACGTCGCGGTGCCCGGCGTCGGCGGACCAGCGATCGAGAAGGACCTCAATGGCCTGGTGAGCGGCCTCACGGGCGCCGGGGCGAACAGTAGCGGGGCGACCGGTGGCGGACTCCTCGGTGGGCTCACCGGTCTGCTGCCCGGCGGGGGTGCCGCGCCCGCGGCGGCGCCCCCCACGACCGCGGCGGCTCCCGCAGCGGCAGTCCCCACCGTGAATCCGACGACGGCTCCCCTGTCGTCGGGTTCCGGCTCGGCTGCCTCCCCGGCGGCGCCTGCCCCGGCGGCGCCTGCCCCGGTGGCGCCTGCCGCGGCCGCGCCTGCCGCTGGGCCGGCCGGGCTGGGCGACGTGCTCGGCCTGGATCGGACGCTCGCGGCCGTCAAGGGGATCGGTGCCACCAACTCGGAGGCCAAGGGCCTCGCCATCCAGGCCGAGTCGTTGCTCGGCGAACTCAAGGGCTCGCTGGCCGGGCTGCCGGTCGACAAGCCGGTCAACGTGCTCGATCTCCCGGTCGGTGTGAGCCTGCAGGGCGTTCTGGATTCGCTCACGAAGTTTGCGATCACCGGGCCGCCGGTCACGGTGAAATTCAACGTCGACCCGAGCCGATCGCAGGGGCTTCGCAACCCGATCGGGCTGATCGCGCCCGAGAATGCGAAGGGCTTCCCCTACATGGACGCGGGCGGCGCCTTCTTCGGCGAGAAGACGATCCAGCTCACCGAGCCGGGCCTGTACGCCTTCACGGACTCGGTCGCGCCCTACATGCTCGGCGCCGTTGTGGTCGACGACCCGCTCACCCTGGGTCTGGACTTCGGTAAGAGCCTGCGGGTGAACGGCAAGCCCACCCCCGTCCCGTCCAATGCGGACATCATCCAGCGGCTGGTGAACGCGTTCTTCACCATCACCAACCCGAACAACTGGCAGAAGTTCAGCGAGACCGAGGACGTGGCCTGGAACCCGATCCAGCCGCCGGCGCCGATCCTGCAGTACGACGCGGCCGGTGCCCCGGTGCTGATCCCCAATCTGGACGCCTACTACGACCAGTACTTCAAGTACCCCAAGACGCTGCCGGCGCTCAAGAAGCCCAAGGCTCCCGGGGTCGGCGAGGTCTGGGTCGCGACTCAGATGGAGGACTACGCGGACAAGGACAAGCCCGGCTCGATCACCAAGGTCGACGTGGAGAAGTGGTCGGTCGATCAGAAGATCTCAGCTCCCGGGATCGACATGAACAACACCCACAACATGTGGACCGACAAGAACTACCAGTACCTCTACGCGAACGAGTGGTTCAACAACAAGACCGACGTGTTCGACCGTAAGACCGGGAAGTTCATCCGGCAGATCGAGGTCGGGCACAACCCGGCACACGTGATGACCCGCCCGGACACCGATCAACTGGTGGTCGGTATCAACGCCGGGACCGACATCGTCGAGCTGGAGCCCGGCGCGACGTCGATCACAAAGCGGATCAACGTCGACCCCGAGAGCGGCATCACTCCGCACCCGCACGCACACTGGGTCAGCGCCGATGGCAAGACGGTCGTTGCCCCGAACACGATGACCAACGAGGCCGCCATCGTCGACCTGGACTCGGGCACGGTCAGGCACGACGCGGTCGGGGCCTTCCCGATCGCCACGTCGATGACCCCGGACTCGAAGAAGGCGTACATGTCCAACTTCCTGGGCATGAGCATCACTTGCCTCTCGCTGGCGGAGGACGCCTGCGCCACCGACGACGGTGGCATTGCACACAGCTCGGCGATCGACCTCTGGAAGAACTACAACCCGCAGACCGGACCCACCGGTGCATGGGGCGGGCTGACCATCCAGCTTCCGGTGAGCCCGGACGGCAAGGCGATGCTGGCCGAGAACACCCTGTCGCAGACGGTCTCGGTGATCGATCCGAGAACCAACAAGGTGATCAAGGATCTGCCCTGCAACGCCGGTTGCCACGGAGCGAACTTCGGCGCCAAGAAGGGCGGCGGCTACTACGCCTACGTGTCGAACAAGTTCTCCAACGCCATGCAGGTCATCGACATCGACCCGAACAACGATGGGAACATCGCCGACGCCGAGGTGGCGGGCCAGATCATGCTGGGCGGGAATGCGAACACCGTGAACGACGGCAAGCTCATTTCGGCTGCTGGCGAGGGCGGGCAGGGCGTCGTCGCCATCCCGCTCGTCTACAACGGCTGGACGCAGAACAACCCCGACGCTTGGAGGGAAAAGCTGACTCCCGAGCAGCTGAACCCGATCGGCTGATCCGCACGTCGAACGACTGACACCGCAGTCCGGGACCGGGCATCTGCTCGGTTCCGGACCGCGTCTGAGTTCCGGTCCACACCGCGATCCGGGCCCGAGCCGATGCCTGCCCGAACCGCTCCCCGAGGAGTTCCCGATGGCCTGCAGCCGCACATCCCTCCCCCGCGCACTGGCCGCGACGGTCACGACCGCGTTGACGTCCTTGATCTTGATGCTGGCTCTCGCGCCTGCCGCCTCGGCGCGCGTGTCGATCGTTCCCGGCACCGTGGAGGGCGGCAAGATCGCGAAGCTGGCCATCCGCCTGTCCAACGAGCGGACGGACGTGGTCGCCACGCGGCTCGAGCTGACCTTCCCGAAGGACGCCGTCGTTCCGCGCGCCGAAGTCGCGCGAAACGGCAAGTGGAACGCGGCGATCACCATGCGACCCCTTGACCCACCGGTCACCGTCAACGGCAAGGAGATCGACGAAGCCGTCGACTCGATCGTGTGGACGGGCAGTGAGGTCGCCTCCCGCCAGTTCGAACAGTTCCTCGTCACCGCCGGCCCGCTCCCGGCCGACGGCCAGCTGACGTTCGCTGCCGTGGAGGGCTACGCCGACGGCACCGTCGAACAGTGGTCCCAGCCGGCCGCAGCAGGCATGCCCGGAGCGCCGACGCTCAAGCTCGGCCCGCCCCGGGCGGTACTCCCCGGCGCCGGATCGACGAGCGTACCGGCCGCCAACGAGGGCTTCACCGAGGACCAGAGCAGCCCGCTCCCGTGGCTCCTCTTGGCGGGTGGCCTGCTGGTGGCCGCTGTCACCGGCGTCGTTGGGTACCAGGGGCTGCAGCGACGGCAGAAGCCAGTACGTCGGTCGCCAGTCAGCGTCGGCGCCGGCGAAGCCGAAACAGCGACCGAGACGGCGCAGACCGAGACGGCGCAGACCGAAGCTATGCAGACCGAGGCTACGCAGACCGAGGCGGGCCAGCGATGACATCTCGGGCCACATCCGGTCGCGCCGGCGCCGTTGTACGTAGCCTGCTCGGGCTCCTCGTGCTGGTCGCAGCGTCCTGGGGGACGCTGCTGCTCACCACCCCGATTCCCGCAGGCGACCCGGTGCTCCTCTCCACGTCGCCCGGCAACGACGAGTTCGTCAAGTCGCCGAACGAGCTGCGGCTCACGTTCGATCGACCGGTGTCGGCCGGGCTGGCGATGGTGCAGATGACGGCCCCGCTGGGCCAGCAGCTCGTCGAAGCTCGCCCGCAGAACGTGCCCGGCGACGCGAACAGCATCACGGTGCCGATGCCGAAGACGCGCTATGGCGGGACGTACTCGGTGGCGTGGTCGTTGCCGACCAGCTGGCTCGAGCAGGTCGGCGGTGCGTCCAACTTCCACGTGGTCGAACCGACCAATCCGGTGGCGTTCCCGAACATCCCGACCGATCGTGACCCGGTCGTCGCGTCGGTCCACGCAGGTTTTCGGCTGGCCGCGACCGCTGCGTTGGCCCTCGTGGTGGGGTTGGCGTTCGTCCTCACGATCGTCTGGCCCGCGGGCGCCCAGAGCCCGCAGGTGCGCCGGCTGATCACCTACTCGTGGTTGCTGATGGTCGTGGCGACGCTCGGCACCATCGCGACGCTCGGTGCCTACGCGGCACGAGTCCCGCTTCAGGAGGCGTTCGATCCCGCGCTCGTGTCGGCGGGGCTCGGGTCCGATATCGGCGCAGGACTGCTCGCCGGCCTGATCGTGATCGCGCCGGGCACCGTCGCGCTGGTCCACCTCCTGACCAGCGCACCTGCCGATGCCGCCCTGCAGCGGTGGCTCAGAGCGGGCACGGTGCTGGGTTGCGCCGCGGCATCAGCGATGACGTGGGCATTCGCCGCGCCACACGCCCCGGACGGGCCGTCCCCGATCACGGTCGGCACGGAGATCGCGCTGTTGATCGCGGTCGCGGCCTGCCTCGGTGGACCGGTACTGCTGTGGGTGCTCCTGCGCACCCCGGGGGACTCCGTGCTGTGCACCGCGCTACCGCGGCTTGTTGTGCTCATGCCGGTGAGCGCGACGCTGCTGCTGGCGATCGCGTCGCTCGCGACGACCGGGTGGCAGATGATCGCACTCATGGTGTTGGGCGCGGTCGTGCTCGGCACCGGGCTCGCGTCTCGCTGGTGGATGCGCCGCAGGGTTGGTACCCGCGGGCGCGATCTGCCAGGCCGGACGCGCCTGCGTCGGATCGCCGCGGTCGCGGCCGTCGCCATGGCGGTGTCGTTGTTCGCGGGTGGGGCAGCAGCCGCGGCAACCGGCCCTGCAGATCTCGCGCAGTCCGGGTCACCGTCCGCCGACCAGCAGCCGGTCCCCG
This sequence comes from Pseudonocardia sp. GCM10023141, assembly GCF_042653605.1. Lineage (NCBI taxonomy): Bacteria > Bacillati > Actinomycetota > Actinomycetes > Pseudonocardiales > Pseudonocardiaceae > Pseudonocardia > Pseudonocardia sp. GCM10023141. The sequence continues at coordinate 41,367 of NZ_JBHSIR010000061.1, read as the reverse complement.
CGGCGCCTCCCGAGGCGGTTCTTCCGCGATGAGTCCGCGACACGTGATGGAGCCCGGCGCATCCTCCCCCCACCGCGACCGGACACCGGGCTGGAGCCTCACCCGCCGCTCGTCCAACGCGGAACCCCGTCCAGGGGCGATGGCGTTGCTGCGCCCGCTCGCTCGTCGGGTGCATTTCCTGGCGGGCCTCCTGGTCGCCCCGTTCCTGCTGATGTTGTGCCTGACCGGCCTCGTCTACGTGTTCAGCCCGCAGATCCACAACGATCTCTACGCCGCGCAGTTCTATGTCGACGAGGTCGGTGGCACACCGCTGCCGATCGCGGAGCAGGTCGCCGCCGCGATGGCCGCACATCCGGAGGCCGAGCTGCAGTCGGTCGTGCCGCCGCCAGTGCCCGACCGCACCACACGGGTCAACCTCTCCGTGGCCTCCTCGGCCGCACCCGATACGGCACGGACCGTCTTCGTCGATCCCTACACGAACTACATTCGCGGCGAGATGGTCACGGTCGACGGCCGGACGCCGGCCAACATCTGGCTGCGCGAGCTGCACTCCAGCATGCATCTCGGCGAGATTGGGCGGCAGTACTCGGAGATCGCTTCGAGCTGGCTCCCGGTCATTCTCGTCGGCGGGCTGGTGGCGTGGATCGCCAAGCAGGGACGTCGTCGGCGCGCTGCCCGCGAACTGCTGGTGCCGGTCCCGCGGCGCGGCTCAGGGATCCAGACGCGGCTGCGTGCCGTGCACGGGCCGCTCGGGATATGGCTGACGCTCGGGCTGCTGGTCATGAGCATCACGGGCCTCACGATGAGCAGGTTCGCCGGCTGGGGGCTCCCCGAAGCGCGGGTGCCCACCCTCGCGCTGGCCGCGGTCGACGTGCGCCGCGGCGCCGACATGATCGGCGTCGATCGCGTGGTGCAGGTGGCCCGGACCGCGGGGCTGCAGGGTGAGCTCGAGGTGAGAGTGCCGGCGACGCCGAGCCAACCGTTCGCGGTGGCCGAGACATCACCGGGCCTGCCCATGCACAAGACCAGCATCGCCGTGAACCCGTACACCGAGGAGATCACCGCGCGGATCGGGTGGGGTGACTACCCGGCGCTGGCACAGCTGCGCGAGCTCGGCGTCCAGCTGCACACCGGCACCCTCTTCGGACTGGCCAACCAGATCCTGCTGGCACTGTTCGTGGTCGCCGTCATCGTGCTGATTCTGCTCGGCTACCGGATGTGGTGGAAGCGCAGCCCGAACCAGGCGCCACCGGCACGTGCGCTACGCGGGCTCCCCGCGCGGGTGGGTGTACCGCTTCTACTGGTGACGGTCGGGCTCGGCTGGCTGATGCCGGCGTTCGGGATCAGCCTCGTCGCATTCCTCGTGATCGACCTCGCGGTTCGGGCCGTTCGAGAGCAACAGGAACGGGCCCGAAAGGTCGTCGTCGCCGGCGGCCTGCTTGCCGCGGCGGCCCTGTTCGGCGCCGCGGGACTGATCGGTAAACACCCACCGGCCGACCACCACACGATCATTGCCCTTCGTCCGGACCGCACTACTCCCGATGCCATCGCGGCGCCCGGCGATCCCGAAGCACCGGAATCCGTGACAGGGCGACTCCCGTGGGGAGAACGGATGGCACAAAGCAGTGCCTCGCGCGCGGGCACTGATCGACTCGTCGACGTCTCCGAGCCCGTCGTGCGCCCCGGCGAGCCGGCAGGCAGCGCCGGAACGGGCAGCGTGCTCGCGCCGGCGACCCGCGAGAGCGGCGACGGTACACCTACCCCGGACGGCCCGGCCGGCGTCGCCCCATCGGGCGCAGACATCACCGGAGGAGGCAGCGCCGCCGCCGGGCCCGTCGACGGCAACGGCTCCGCCGGCGTTGAGCACCCCGCAGTCGCAAGCGCTGCGACCGGCGCCCCGACCAGAAAGCCGGTAGTCGACCCGAATCCGCAACGCGCACCCACCGTGGATCCGGCTACCGGGAGTTCCGGTGTTGTCGCCGGCCTCTTCGGGCGGCTATCCACGCTCGTCACGACGGTGACGAACGCGGTCGGCGGCCTTCTCGGCGGTTGAGCCGTCCGGCGGCCGACGCCTGGCGATTCATGCGGGAGATCCATGCCCATCGGGTGGCGGTCATCGACTACGGGTGATCGTCTTGTGCTCGACGTAGCCGGTCGAGCCGACCGTGCCGGTACGCATCCGGCGGGCGACGGCCGGAGGCACGGAACCAGGCAGCCTTCAGCGTCCCGGTCAGTCGCGTCGCTCCGATTCGACGAGATCCGGCCCGATCTTCGTTTCTGCGTCCCATATGAAATGCGAAGAGAAGACGGGAAGGTCGGGTGCGACGGTGAGCCACCACGCACCGGGGGCGAAACCGGCCCGCATCCGCGAACGCGAGCTGCGTGACATCACCGGCGCACTGCTCCACGTCGACCGCCTTGACGCCGAGACCGGCACCCGCGGCCTGCTCGGCGCCACGATCGGCGCCGCTGACGACCGTGACGAGGCCGGCCTGGCGGTGCGGCTGCTGCCGCTGCTGGCGCCGGGCATGCTGGTCCTGCTCGACCGTGGGTTCGACTCCGCCGCGTTCCTGGGCGCGGTGCACCGCACCGGGGCGATGCTGCTGGCCCGCGGGCGTTCCCAGCGCGTCCCACCGGTGCTGACCCATCTGCCCGACGGCTCCTACCTGTCCCAGCTCGACGGGCTGACGGTGCGGATCATCGAGGCCGACCTGGCGATGAGCGGCACGGACGGCACCGCAGTCACCGACCACTACCGGCTGATCACCACGCTGCTCGACGCCGACCGGTTCCCCGCCGAGGTGCTGATCCGGCTCTACCACGAACGATGGGAGATCGAGTCGGCCTACCTGGCACTGCGCCACACGATGCTGGCCGGGCACGTCCTGCGCTCCGGGGACCGGGCCGGGCTCGAGCAAGAGGTGTGGGCGCTGCTGACGCTCTACCAGCTGCTGCGCATGGCCATGACCACCGCGGTCGAGACCCGCCCGGGCACCAACCCGGACCGGGCCAGTTTCACCAGCGCCCTGCAGACCGCGCGGGACCAGCTCACCGCGGCCGCAGGGGTCTGCCCCCACCCCGACGAACCGGTCGATCTGCTCGGGGTCATCGGCCGGGCCGTGCTGGCCACGCTGCTGCCTGCGCGCCGGGCCCGCTACAGCGCCCGCAAGGTCAAGTGCGCGACCTCGCGCTACCTGCACCGCGACGACACCCGCCCCGCCGCGTCCACCACCGTCGCCGGGATCGTCATCCGCATGCAGGCTCCGCCACCGCTGGACCCGGCCCGCTCGGTGAGATTCACGCTCGAGCTGGGCGCGGGGGAGAACCTAAACGAGCACGTGGTGGGGCGGGGGTGGCCGCCGGTGAACTTGCGGCATGAGATGCTCGCCGAGGCGGTGCCGATCATCCGCGGGCTGTTGGAGGGCGGATACGTCAACCATGCGGGCCAGCATTTCCGCGTCGATTCGGCCAAAGCGGTGGGACCGCCCCCCGGCGGTGTCCCGATCGCCGTCGCGGTGTCGGGTGAGCAGTCGATCGAGGGTTCGCGCCGGTCTCGGACGCGATGGTCGCGGTGGAGCCGAACGCGGCGCTGGTCCAGCGCTTCGCGACGGCCGCCGGTGCCGCGTTGCCGGTGATCGGGCAGCAACCGATCAGCTGGGGCCCCGACACCGGAGCGGCGGTGACACGGGCAAACGAGCTGTTCCGCTGGTTCGCTGGCGGGTGGAAGGTCAACGCCGAACTGCCCGGGCCCGCGGGCTTCGCCGCCGCCACTGAGTTCGTCAGGCCCGACGATGTCGCGGAACCATTCTCGTGTGAAGTTCGGCCGGCGAGGAACGCCCGCACCCGCGAGACGACAGCGGTCGCATCGACCGCGTGACCCGGTGCGTCGATCGTGCGCCTCGTCACCTGCGGCAGCGCCGTCGTCACCGCATCCGCTGCCGCCGCGAAGAACTCGACCGGGAGCGCAGGCAGGTACGGGTCGGAGGTGGACCTGGTGAGCACCAGGGTCTCCTGACGGATGCCGGCGAGGCGATCCGAGGGAGGCCCATCGTCGCCGAGGACCGCCGCGCCGTAGGCGAGTGTCGGCGCCAGCGCGAGCAGCCCGTCCCAGAACGGCGCCGTCCGCGCACCCGCGACGTCGTCGTCGCTTGCGCCACCCAGCCGCATGAACGCGGCGAGCGCCTCATCGATCCGCCCATGGGCCAGCGCCCCTCCAGCTCGGCGCGGTACGCCCGCCACCGTCCGACCGGGTCCTCGGCAACGCTGATTACCACCGCCGGCCCGGAACCTCCGCGCTGACAGGCGATCCGCGTCCCATCGGCGGACGTCACCGTCCGCATGCCGCTCTCCATGCCCGGTGAACCTACCGGCGTAGCAAACCTCGTCGGCTACCACGGGATGGCCGCCCGGATCGGCTCGAGGTCGGCGACGAGCCGGTCGAGCTCGCTGGGGCTCAGCGCGTTGTACGGCGCCTCCGCGAGCCGGTCGGTCAGGGCCTCGACCCGCTCCTTCGTCTCCCGGCCGGCGTCGGTGAGCCAGCCGTCGGCCCCGACGAGCCCGCGGGCCCGCATCCCGTCGATGACCGCCTCCAGCTGTGCGGCGGGGAGGTGGCCGATTCGGCCGAACTCCTTCGCGGGCATGTCCACGGACAGGGCGTGGAGCACGTGGGCCTCGGTCCCGCCGACGCCCTCGGTCACCAGCGCGATGTTGTGGCCGTCGCCGCGGTGCTCGCGGAGCAGGGTGGCCGCGTGCCACAGCCGTGCCACGGGCTCCGCGGGCACCGGAGCCGTGCGGAGGGCGGCGTAGAGAGCCCGTCCCTGCACCGGCGCGCTGGTCGCGGCCTTCAGCAGGAGATCGGCGGCGCGTGCGACGGCGGGGTCGTCGGCGAGGTCGCCGAGGATACGGCGCAGCCCCGCGACGCAGCCCCGTTCGCGGGCGGCGAGTGCTGCCTCGGGCGTGGTCAGTTCCCAGATCTGCGGGATGTGGCGCGCCACCTCCCCCTCTGCGAAGTTGTAGAAGATCGCGTGGACGACCTCGGCCGGCACCCCACGGCCGAGCGGCGCCGCCCGCCCGGCGAAGTAGGCGTCCCAGTTCTTGCGCAGGCCGAGTGCCATCAGCGCCTCGTCCGACTCATCGGCGAAGTAGGGCACCAGGCCGATGGGCTCGACCAGGTCGTACATGCGGCGGGCTACGGGCTGCGGGTGTGACATCTCATCCCCTGTGTTCGTGGCGACGCCCTCGTGGCGGCCCCTCACCCCTTCTACGAACGGCAGGCACGGGATCGGACACCGAGCGGCGCGGCATCGACCATGAGGTTCTCGCGCCGGTGGCAGGGCGCCCCGACCGCCACCCCAACCAACCCTCGCCCTCCGGGGTCGTGCTGTGCAGCGAGTCCGTTCGGGCCCAGCCGTGGAGGAATGATGCGCACTGCAGTCGTGCTCGCGGGTTCGATGATGGCGTTCGGTGCGCTGGGCGCGTTGGCGTCGGCGTTCCTGCTGCTGGTGAAAGCCCTCCAGAGCAACCACGCCGTGATCGTCATCGCCTGCTGGCTCTTCGCAGGCGCCTTCATGGTGATGCTGCCCGCGTTCGCGCTGCGGCACATGCTGCGCGGGGCGGGACTCTCGGTCTGGGCACGGTCGACGTCAGCCGTGGCGCACACCCTCTTCGCAGGCGGCTGCCTGTTGGGCCTGGCAGCTGCGGTGTTGCGCCTCCAGTCGATCGTGCACGCCCATGATCGCTACGCGCAGCGGGCCGCCGATGTGCCGGTCACAGCGCTGCTGCTCGGTGCGACGGTGCTGTTCGGTCTCGGATTGATCGTCGAAGGCGGCTTCTGCTGGTCCACCCGGCGACCGAACGCTCGCGCAACGGCGGTCGCCGCGATCTCAGGCGGGTTGCTGTTGATCGTGCCGACCGGTTCGGCGTCGACGTCTCCCGGTGGGCGCCGTTCGTGGCGTTCTTCGTGATCGCTCTCGCCCTGCTCGCGCGGGGGTTCGACGCGGCGGAGGCCGACGAGGTCGGCTGAGCGGTCGCCCGCTGAAGGTCGGCATCACGACGGGATCGTGCCGAGAGATCCGTACGCGATGGCGAACCACGCGAGGATCAGGGATCCGACCTTCGGTGGGCCCCCGGTGTCGGTCCGGATGTACTGGAGGCCGGTGAGGGCCTTCCCGATCGTCGTCGCGGTCACGCGCTGGACCACGATCCGGTGCAGCAGGGACGTCACCACGTAGGTCAGCAGGAACGCGATGGCACTGCTGCCCGTCGTCGCGATCTCCACGTACAGCGCCGCGGCGAGCGCGATCCCGGTGTGCAGGACAACGTCGATCGCCAGCGCCACGACCGACCGCGGTCCCACGGGCGACGGGTAGTTCTTGTCGGCCTTCCTCGTGGGTCGGGGCGGGATCGGTCGTCGTGATGCGTCCAGCCGGCGCACGTCTCGTCGACACACCATCATGATCGGTTCGAAGCCCCTGATTGCCGATGCCATGTTCTCGATGAGCCGGCGAGCTCGCGTCCGGTTGGGGTGGTCGCGGCCCGACTCGTGCCGAGCGCCGGTCGGCCCCAACCGGTCGGCGACGTCGGCGGTCGTGCTGTGCAGCGGCCCACCCCGGGCCGGCCTTGGAGGAACGATGCGCGCTGCACTCGTGCTCGCGGGTTCGACGATGGCGGTCGGCGCGTGCGCCGCGATGGCGTCGGCGCTCATGCTGCGGCCGCCGGAGCTCGGGGGGAACCGCACAGCGGTGCTCGTCGCGTGCTGGCTCTTCGCAGGCGCGCTGGTCGTGATGCTGCCCGCCTTCGTGCTGCGGCACCGGCTGCGCGGGCCGGACCTCCCGGAACGGGCGCGGGCGTACTCCGCCGCTGCGCACACCGTCTTCGCCACCGGGTGCCTGATCGGCCTGTGGGCAGCGGTGCTCCGGCTCGACGTCGCCCGGCACATCCAGGATCGCGCTGCGGAGTGGGTGTCCTTCGCTCCGGTGACGGCGCAACTGCGCGCCATGACGGTGCTGTTCGGTCTCGGGCTGATCCTTGACGCCGGATTCGTCCGGTGCACGCTGCGGACGCACGCGCGGACGACGGCGGCAGCCGCGATCGCCGGCGGGCTCGTCCTGATCGTGGCCCCGGTGACCGGCATCGACATCTCCCGGTGGGTGCCGTTCGGGCTGTCGTTCGGGCTCGGACTCGGCCTGCTCGCGCGCGGCGTCGACCCCGCACCGGCCGGCCGAGGCCGCTTCGGCGCGGCCACGGAATGCGGGAGCGCGCCCCGCTCCGGTGCGTGATCAGGCAAGGATCTTCAGCGCGGTGGCGGTGTAGCGGGCGGTGGCGTCGTCGCGGCCGCGCAGTTCAGCGTCGGCGCTGTGGCGCGGATGCCTGCGATCAGCACCCGAACGCCGTAGCGGAAGTCGTCGGCGACGCTCGCTCCGGCGGTGTGCCGCTCCCGTAGGCCGGCTGCGAGGAGCGGGTAGGGGAACTCGTCGCTGTTCACGATCGCCAACTCCGCGTCCGGCTCGGGACGGGTCTGCTCCTCCGCGGTCCGGCCGACGACGAGTTGGAGGGCGAGGCCGGCGAGCCGGGTGGCGTCGGCGAGACCGAACCCCGCCACGTGGAGCGCGCCGACAACCCGTTCGAGCAGGGTGCCGAGAGCCGGCGTGCTCATGATCCCGGCGCTGATGGCGATCCGGGCTCCGTCGCGCTGTGCGCCGAGTGCCTCATGGACGGCGACGAGGGCGTGTTCGAGCCACTCCCACACCTGATCGGCCGGGCCCGGTGTGGGCTGCAGGCCTGCGACGACGGGCGCGAGCAGGAGCTGGGTCATCTCGTCGAGCAGGGCGCGCTTGTCGGTGAAGTGCCAGTACAGCGCCGGGGCGCGGACGCCGAGCTCGCCGGCGAGTCGGCGCACGGTGAGGCTGTCGAGGCCGACGTCCGAGACGAGTGCCAGCCCCGCTCGTGCAGCGCTGGTCCGATCGAGCGCCATGGCTCCTCCTCCGATGTCGACGTTGACACATTAACTAGTTAAGGGCACGCTCGGGCATGCCTGAACAAGTTAAGGAGCGTGTCGTGGACGGGGATGTGGACACCGATGTCGTTGTGGTGGGGGCCGGCCCGGTCGGGTTGCTGCTCGCCGCCGAGCTCACGCAGGCAGGTGCGTCGCCGGTCGTCGTCGAGCGCCGGGCGTCGCCTCCGGGCCGGCAGCGGGCGCGGGGCGTCGGCCCGCTGGCTGCCGAGGCGTTGGCCCGGCGCGGGCTGGCCGGCGCGATCGCGCAGCACCACCCGGACGGTGCCGAGCGCAAGGCGCGCGACCATGGCAGCGAGAAGGACCACTTCGCCTGGCTGCACAAGATCGATCCGACGCGTCAGGACGAGCCCGAAAGGCGCGGCGTGCTGATCGCGCAGCCCGACCTGGAAGCCGTGCTCGCCGACCACGCCGCTCGGCTCGGGGTCGTGATCGACCGCGGAGCCGCGGTCACGGCGCTGCAGGACGACGGGAGCGCGGTCACGCTCACCATCGAGAGCGACGGAGCCCCCCGGCGGATCCGGGCCCGCTACGTCGTCGGATGCGACGGCGGTTCAAGCACGGTCCGTAAGCTCGCCGGGTTCGCCTTCCCGGGCACGGAACCGATCATGGTGGGTCGGCGGGCGACGGTCGCCGTCCACGGGCCCCGGCCGTTGCCGCCGCCGGGCCGGACCGACCGAGGCCTCCTCATGCTCGCCCCCGACACCGTCGGCACGTTCGAGTTCGACGAGCTGCACCTGCCGGCCGACCGGCGGTCCCCGGTCACGGCCGAGGAGCTGCGCGACAGTGTCCGCCGGACCGGCGGCGTCGACGTCGTCCTCGGCGAGGTCCGGGAAGCGCTGCGGTTCACCGACGCCGCCTTCCAGGCGTCGACCTACCGGCGCGGGCGGGTGCTGCTGGCCGGGGACGCCGCGCACGTGCACTCGCCCACCGGCGGCCAGGGCCTCAACCTGGGACTGCTCGATGCGGTGAACCTCGGGTGGAAGCTCGCCCGGCAGGTCCGCGGGACCGCACCCGATGGCCTGCTCGACACCTACTCGGCCGAGCGGCACCCGGCAGGCGCCGCGGTCCTGCACAACACCCGCGCCCAGTCGGCGCTGATGCGCCCCGGCCCGCACACCGACGCCCTGCGCGACATCGTCTCCGACCTCATGGACATCGACGAGGTCAACCGCTACTTCGGGCGGCTGCTGTCCGGTCTCGACACCCGCTACGCCGTCGCCGACGCCGTGCCCACAGACCACCCACTGGTCGGCAAGCTCGCCCCCGACCTCGAACTCACGACCACGTCAGGAGTGCGCCGGCACCTGAGCGAGCACACCACCGAAGGGCACGCCGTGCTGATCACCCCATCGGCCGACCGGGCGCGTTCTGCCGCCGACGGCCTCCGCGTCATCAGCGCCACCCCCACCCGTCCCGACCTCACGGAGGCACTGATCCGCGCCGACGGGGCGATCGTGTGGGCCGCCGGGCCGCACCACCCCGCCGACGGCGTGCGCCTGCGGGAGGCGATCACCACCTGGTTCGGCTGACATCGTCCCGGTGCGACGTCAGCGGAGGCAGCCGCCGTCGCCGTAGAGCGGCCGCGTGTCGACGGGTCGTCCCGCGGGCGGGTCGAGCTCGACCGTGACCGGGCCGTCCGGGGTCAGCGCGTGCTCGCAGGCCACGAAGTCCGATCCGCTGAAGTCGCCGGCCCAGAGGTCGAGGTGTGGGTGCCGGGAGTCGTTCCACTCCTCGATGCAGCTCGCGCAGTCGTCCACCATGACGAAGTACTTCTGCAGCGGTGGGTAGTAGACGATGGTGCCGACGGCGACCTCACGCACATCGCTGGCCATGGAGATCGGGTCGGCGTAGGTGCCGGCGCCACCCGCCTCCGCGTGGCCCGCGATGGGGTGGGCGATCGCGAGGGAGCCCGGCGGGTCGTTGTCGCCTGCCCCGTAGAAGGTGATGCTCGCCGACCAGGAGCGTCCGGCGGGCAGATCGGGCGCGGGAGCCGGGCCGGCGGCACGCGTGACGGACGGGCGTGGTGCCGCGGCAGCGCTCGTCGACGGCTTCGGGCCCGCGTTCTGGGTCGGCGCCGCGACGGTCGGCGGTGTCGCGTCCGACGTCGTGGGTGCCGGGATGGTGGCGGCCGTGCCGGAGGTGGTGGGGTCCGGGGCCGGTCGGATCGGCATGGCCGTCAGCTCGGGGCTCTCTGCCTGCCCGCAGGCTGCGGTGGCGGTGAGTACCACCACGGCCACCGCGAGGCACCACCGCGGGATGCGGCTCGTCGGTTGCTCCCGGCTCATCTGTTCCGCCCGGTTGCAGGAAAGCCACTTTCCTGCAACGTCATGGCGGGAAAGTGGCTTTCCTGCAACGGTGCGCCCGTCTCCCAGTCGTCGTCGCGCCGGCTGTGCCGCCCACCCGCCGGTGCGGGCTCCGGTGCCACGCGGACCGGTAGCGGCATGATCGGTATCGGTGTGGTCGGTGGTGTCGCCGGCGGTGCCACGGACTGCCGCGTCGGCACCCGGGGTGCCGGGATCCGGGGTGCCGGTGTCCGGGGTGCCGGTGTTCGGGGTGCCGGTGTTCGGGGTGCTGCCGTTCGCGGTGGCTGGGCGGGGATCACCGGTGGTGCGGTGCGCGGTGCCGGGATGCGGTCTGCGGGGCCTCGCCCGGTCGCGACGGCGCGCGGCTGCCGCGGACGCTGGGGGGCAGCCCGTTGCTGGGGGATCGGCGCCTGCCGCGGGATCTCCTCCGTCGCGGGAGCGGCGTCGTTCGGCGCAGATGCCGATGCCGACACCAGGAACGGCACCGCGGGACGGGAGGCCGCCGCGTTCCGGGCCTGCCGCGCCCGTCGCCCACCGGGGATGATCTGGAGTGGCCGTCGCGCGGCCAGGTCCTCGACCCACCCCAGCACGAGCACGACGAGCACGGTGAGCCCGACGGCCGTGCCGACCAGCGCGCCCGCAGACTCCCAGCCGAGCAGCGCGATCACCGTCGGAGCAGCCACGATCGCGGCGCTGTGCGTGAGGTAGATCGTGATCACGCGCGCGTTGATGATGGTGATCAGCCTGCCGAGCACGGGTACGCGCCCCAGCCAGGCGATCTTCGGCGAGAACCGCAGCAGCACCAGCACGACGCCCGCGGAGATCAGCGCCTGCCCGAGCGGGATCTCGGTGAGGTCGTAGCCGTCGACCGGGGACGGGTGGAACCAGGTCCAGGCCCCGCCGGCCGCGATCGCGGCGACCGCCAGCCCCGTCAGCACCTGGGGCCGCATGCGGCGCAGCGTGCCGTCGCGGTGGGCGAAGCCCAGCATCCAGCAGGTGGCGAACGTGCAGAAGTCGATCAGGACGCGCCCGAACCCGCTCCCGTACTCCACCCCGAGGTTCAGCCCGCTGTCGATCGCGACGACGAGCAGCGGGGCCAGCGTCGCGAGTACCGGCCATCGTCGGTACGCCCCCAGCATCAGCGGCGTGAGCAGCACGAACCAGAGGTAGGCGCGGACGTACCAGAGCACCGTGGTGATGCCCTCCGCCCAGGTGTTGCCGGGCGGGTCCAGCACGGGGAACACCCAGAACAGCAGGTTCTGCGGGTGGAACGGGTTGTCCACGCTGTCGCTCGCCCAGCCCTGCCAGAGCATCAGCGGCACCAGCACGGCGCCGAGCAACCACAGCGGCAGCAGCAGGCGACGCAGCCGGTGTCCGATGACGTCGATCGCCGGGGTGCGCCGCATCGACGCCACCATGAGCGAGCCGCCGATCGCGAACATCACGCCGAGCGACGGGAAGATCAGGGTCATCCAGCCGATCCCGACGGCGTTGTAGGCCACCACGCGGCTCAGCGCGGCCACCCGCAGCACGTCGAGCCAGTTCTCCCGCCGCTGCGGCCCGGGCGGCCGCTGCGCCGCGGGCGCCGCGGTTGCCGAGCGTGCGGCCGGAACCGGGACGGACGCACGTCGTGTCATCGGGGTGGCGGCGGCGTTCACCCCCGGTAGCAGCTCGCCGAGCACGCCGATCCGGTGCATCTGCTGCCAGCGCACCCGCGCACCCGTGACCGCGCTGATGATCGACTGGACGAGCACCAGGTACATGAGCTGCCGGTAGATCACCTGCTGCACCGGGAGCACCCACAGCGCGCCCTTGGTCTCACCCTCGAGGTGGAAGGCGTACAGCGCTCCGGCCAGCTGCAGCAGCAGCATCACCAGCCACAGCAGGAGAGTGGCGGCCGGGTCCGCGAAGAGCAGGCCGTAGACGAAGCCGATGTCCACGAGCGGGGCGGTGAGCGGCAAGAGGATGTGGAACACGGCGACGTGGGCCAGGCCGCGCCGTCCGAGCTGGCCGGAGGTGCCCCGCTCGCGCATCGCGCCGCGGTGCTTCCAGATGGCCTGCATCGTGCCGTAGCTCCAGCGGAACCGTTGCCGCCACAGCTGCGAGACGGTGGCCGGTGCCTCGGTCCAGGCCCGCGCACGGTCCTCGAACACCACCCGCCACCCGGCCCGCCCGAGCGCGATCGTGACGTCGGTGTCCTCGGCCAGCGTGTCGGTGGTGAGCCCGCCGACGTCGAGCAGCGCCTGCCTGCGGAACGCCCCGGCCGCACCCGGGATCGTCGCGATCGAGCCGTGTGCGTCCTGCACCCTGCGGTCGATGTTGAAGCCGACCACGTACTCGATGTGCTGCAGCCGTCCGATGAGCGCGTCCCGGTTGGCGATCTTGACGTTGCCCGCCACCGCGCCGACGGACGGGTCGGCGAAGGGCTGTACGAGCAGCCGCACCGTGTCGGGTTCGAAGATGGTGTCGCCGTCGATCATGATGACGAGCCCGTGCTGCGCCGCCCGCACGCCGGTGTTGAGCGCCACCGGTTTGCCCGCGTTGGCCTGCCGGATCACCCGCACGCGATCGAGCTGCAGACCCTCGACGAGGTCGGCCGTGCCGTCGGTGGACCCGTCGTCGACCACCACGACCTCGAGGGGATGGTCGTTGGCGAGGATCGACCGGACGGTGGCCTCGATGTTCTTGGCCTCGTTGTACGCGGGCACGATCACCGAGACCGGCCAGTCGACGGCGGGCCCCCACGTGAAGTCGGGGCTGCGGCGCAGGCGCGCGTGGCGCCGGGCCGCGGTCACCATGAGCAGCAGGCGCAGCACGACGAGCACGCCCACCAGCAGCAGCACCCAGGCCAGCGCCTTGACGACCGTGGTGGCGACCGACAGCGTGCCGAGCAGGATGCTACCCATCAGCTGGTCGCGCGAGGACGCGGCGACGTTGGCCGGTGGCCTGCCCAGCCCGCCCGTCACGGTGGTGAAGCGGAAGCCCGCGGCCTTCATGGCCGGGATGTACGTGTCGAGCGCGGCAACGGTCTCGGACCGGTCCCCACCGGCGTCGTGCATGAGGACGACCGAGCCCGCGTCCGCGTCGGGTGCCGGTGTCGCGTTGCGCACGACCGCCGGGACGCCCGGCAGCTGCCAGTCCAGGCTGTCGGCCGTGGTGAAGACGCAGATGTAGCCGTCCTGGCCGGCCGCCTGCACGGTGGTGTATCCGAGGTTGTCGATGGCCGCGGCCGACGCCGAGTAGGGCGGGCGCAGCAGGTAGGTCGTGACACCCGCGCTGCCGGCGATCGCGAGCTGCGTCTCGGCGAGCTCCCGGTCGAGGCGCCAGCGCGAGACGTTCACCAGGTCCGGGTGGGAGAACGTGTGCACGCCCAGCTCCGAGCCGGAGGCGTGGATGTCGCGCACGATGTCCGGGTAGCGGCTCACGTTGGAGCCGACGACGAAGAACGTGGCGGGGATGTCGTACTTCCGCAGGATCGCGAGCACCTCGGGCGTCCAGATCGGGTCCGGGCCGTCGTCGAAGGTGAGCGCGATGGTCTTCGCCGGCAGCCCTGCGGACGTCACGGGTGTCCTGGTCGCGTCGACGACCGGTCCGCCGTCCAGCACCGCGGGAGGCACCGTGTCGATGCCCACGGGCGGGTGGACGCCCGCGGCGTCGTTGCCGCCACCGGCGGACGCGAAGCCGCCGACGACGAGGATCGTGACGAAGACCGTGATGAGGATGCTGGCGAACACCGTGGTCGTCCGCACCCGCAGGCGGCGACGAGACCTTCTCATGGGGCCGCGGGATCCGAGGTCGGTCCGGCGGGCGATTCGGTCTGCGTCGAGGGGGGATTGTTTGGTTCGTTGTTCGGCGGTCGGGTGCTCGATGCCCGGGGTTCCCTGGTGCGCGCCGGTCGGCTCGTGGCGGGCGCAGGCGCGGGCGTCTGCACGACCGGCGCCGGTGTCGCGGCGGGGACGACCGGCACCACCACGGCGGGCGCCGAGGTCGCGGCCGGGATCGGGGCCGCCGCCACGGGGTGGACGGCTGCAGGCAGCGGCGCTGCGGGCGCTTCGGGTGTCTTGGTCGGCTCCACCTCCTCAGGCGGATCCGCGACCTCGGTGGCCACGGGTGCCGCCAGCGCGGAGAGCGGGCCGGTGAAGTCGGAGAGCTGCCCCGCGGGTCCGGCCGTGAGGCTGATGGCGACGACGACCATGTACCCGACGCACGCGAGTGCCGCGAGGTAGCCGGCGGCGACGAGCAGGCGCTTGCGGCGCCCGCCGTCGTCGACGAAGACCGGTTGGATGGCGATCTTCGAGGTGACCTCGGCGTCGCCCATGCCCGTTCTGCGGATGAGCGGGAGTTTCTGGGTCGTCGACTTTTCGCCGGCGATGGTCATGGAGGGGTGACCCTTTCGGCATTTGCAGTACAACAGGGGAGCGTGCCGCAGGGCCATTTGGTCTCAGGTATCTAAATGGCCTGTGCCCCCGAATCGACTTCCGCCTGCAGGTCGTTACAGATCGATTTCCGGGCCCCTCCGGGTCGCGAAGCAGCAATCCGGTGATCGTTCGGTCAGCGGGGGTCGCCGGCGTGTGCGGGCGCGCGCAGGTGCTCGATCGCTCCGGCGAACATCGTGGACTTGATCGCGGCGAGCGTCGCGGTGTCCTTGCCCGCCAGCGGTGCGATCCGCGCGATCGCGGTGGCCAGCAGCGCGGACTCGTCCGCGGTTCCGTCGACGAGACCGGCCGCGGCCGCGGCGGCTGCGTCGAACCGCTGCCCGGTGCTCATCGCGAGGATCGCGGACTGCGGTGTGATCTTGGCCTGGATCAGCGCGGCCATGCCCGGGGTGAACGGAATCTTGATGTCGACCTCCGGGAAACAGAAGTACCCGCGGCCGCTGCGCATGAGGCGCCAGTCGTGCGCCATCGCCAGCATGGCGCCGGCTCCGAAAGCGTGCCCCGAGATCGCGGCGATCGTCGGAACCGGCAGTGTCAGCACGCGCGCGAAGAGTTCGTGCACCCGCCCGATGTACTCGCCCATTCGGTCGCCATTGGCGAGGACCCGTTCGAGGTCGAGCCCGTTGGAGTAGAACTTGCCGCTCGCCGTGGTGACCAGCGGGGCCGGAGCGTCGACGACTTCGTCGAGATGGGCGTGCACCTGCTGGATCCAGTCCAGGGTGAACCGGTTCTCGTCGGTGCCGAGGTGTAGCACGTAGGCACCGTCGCGCTGGGTGAGCTCTGTCATCGTCGTCCTTCCTCCTGTGGTGTGCCGGGGCTCGCGCTCCGCCGGAGGTGGGGCGGGAGCTCCAGCGCGAGGATCGCCCGGCAGGCCGCCTCGATCTGGTTCCTGGTCTGCTCGTCCAGCGCGGCTCCGGCGAGCAGCTTGCGTTGCATGAGGCCACCCGGAACGTCGACGACGCAGGCGGCGATCGCGTCGACGGCCACCCGGTCCCGGCGGTTCCAGCGGGCCTGCGCGAGCGTGATCAGCCGGGCTGTGAAGGTGCCCTGGACCGCCTCGAGCTCGTCGGCTGCCGCGGGCGGGAGATCCTCCGACAGCAGCTGGTCACGGCGCTGCATGAAGAACAGCCGCGCGGCTGCGGGGTGCTCGATCGCGAAGTCGACGGGGCTCAGGGCCGCGGCGACGACCGCTTCGGTCGCGCTCGCCGCCGCGGTCGGCGCACCTGCCGTCGCCGCCGCGACGCGAGCGTCGAGGATGGTCAGGAACCGGCGGGCGGCCCGGGCCCAGACCCTGGCCAGCAGCTCCTCCTTGGACGAGAACGAGTGGTAGATGCTGCCGTTCGAGATGCCGGCCTCGGCCGCGAGCCTGCGCAGGGTCAGGCCGGCCGGCCCCGCTGACGTCACGATCCGCTCGGCGACGTCGAGGAGGGCACCGAGGTCGTGGGTGCGTGGCCGGGCCATGGTCCGACGATAACGGAGCAAACGTTCTAGAACAATTGCTCTGCCGTGGTCAGCCGGATCGCCCGCGTGCGCGCAGGGCGTTCGCGATCAGGGTGGCTGCGGCCCCGGCTGGGCGCCGTCCGACGTGCCAGACGGCGCGCAGCGAGCGGCCGAGGTCGATCCCCTCGGTCGCCACCTCGACGAGGGCATGGGCAGCGATGTCCCCGCTGACCACCAGCTCGCTCAGCAGCGCCGGCCCGACGCCGCCCAACGCGGCGCTGCGGACGGCGGCGCTGGACCCCAGCTCCAGGAGCGGATCGATCAGCTGCTCCCCACAGCGGGCGACGGCCCGTTCCGCGGTGTCGCGGGTTCCGGAACCCTGTTCCCTGCTGATGATCGGGGTGCGGGCGAGCTCGGCGGCACCGACCGGGCGTCGGCGCCGGGCCCACGGGTGCTCCGGCGCGACCACCAGCACCAGCCGGTCGTTGGCGACCACGCGTGAGTGCAGGCCCGCGGGGGTGTGTGGGGACTCGATGAAGCCGAGCACCACGGCCTCGGCGCGGACGGCCTCGCAGACGCGCGTGGAGTTCATCACCTGCAGGCCGACCCGCACGTCGGGATCGGAGCGGCGCAGCTGGCCCAGCCACAGGGGGAGCAGGTGCTCGGCGATGGTGAGGCTCGCCGCCACCGTGAGCTGGGCCGCGTGCTGCCCCCGCAGCACCTCGACGCCGTCGAGCAGGACCCCGAGCTCCTGGAGCACTCGCGCTGCCCACCCGCAGACGAGCTGCCCGGATGCGGTGAGCGAGGAACCGCGGCGGGTGCGGTCGAGGAGCAGGACGCCGAGCCGGCGTTCCAGCGAGTTCATCCGCTTGCTGGCGGCGGGCTGGCTGATGCCGAGCTCGGCCGCGGCGCTGGTGAGGCTGCCCCGCTCACCCACGAGCACCAGCAGCCGCAGCGACTCGACGTCGGGAAGCGCTGTCATGCCCTGAGGTTATGGGTTTCGGCTGGGTGTGGGGGGCCGGACCAGTGGTGTCGCGATGTTCAGTACCCGCCGGTGATCGCCAGCGCCGCCAGTCCGACGGTGCCGACGAGGACGGTGGACACCGCGCCGAGCGCGAGCCCGCGCCCTCCGGTGCGCAGCAGGGCGCCGATGCGCACGGCGCTACCGAGCCCGAACAGCGCGGCCGCGAAGAGCAGCGTGGTCAGGATCTTCGTGGCGGACAGGAGCGAGTCGGGCACGATGCCGGTGGTGCGCACGGCCATCAGCGCCAGGAAGCCCAGCACGAACAGCGGGATGATGGGGGGCCGCTTCCCCACCCCCGGACCCGCTGCCGGACCCGCGGTGGCGCCCTGGCGGCGGCGCTGGGCGATGCTGACGCCGGCCACGATCGGCGCCAGCAGCACCACGCGCGTCAGCTTGACCACGACCGCGACGGCCACCGCGGCGCTGCCCGCCGGTGACGCGGCGGCCACGACCTGTGCCACCTCGTGCACGCTGAGCCCGGCCCAGGCGCCGAGGTGCTCCGGTGACAGGCCCAGCCGCGTCCCGATCAGGGGGACGAGCGCGATCGCGGCGCTGCCGTAGAGGGTGACCAGGGTGACGCCGGTGGCGACGTCGCGCTTGTCGGTGTCGGTGACGCTGTCCATCGCGGCGATGGCGGAGGCGCCGCAGATGGAGAAGCCGGTGGCGACCATCAGCGCGAGCCCGGGGGACACCCCGATCCGGCGGGCGGCGAACAGCGTGCCGAAGAACGCGATCAGCACGGTCGCCACGACGGCGAGCACGGTGCCGATGCCCAGTCCGAACACCTCGCCCAACCCGAGCTGCAGGCCGAGCAGCACGACCCCGAGCCGGAGGAACTTCCTCGTGGCCCATGCCAGGCCGTCGCGGGCCCGGTCGGGGAGGAACTGCCCGACCGCGACGCCGAGCACCACGGCCGCGGTGAGCGCGCTCACCGCGGGCAGCAGGGTGGTCACGGCGAACGCGACCGCCGTGCCAGCTGCGGCGACGAGCAGTCCGGGCACCAGCGTGTGGATCGTGCCGCCGAACCGGACCCGGTGGTTCGGGGCGGGCTCGGCAGTTGTCGTCATGCCATGACGGTCGCCCCGCAGCGCCAGGTCCGGTACCCGTCGATGTCACATGACGTCATAACAAACGGCTATGCGTCGTCTTCGCACATCGTCACCAGTCCTCGCACGGGTTCCGCGGTGTGCGACGTCGGGCGAACGTGTGCGAGGTCGGGGTAGCGGGCGCACCCCTGCCGTTGAAGCCGTTGCGCCCGCGCCCGGATGCGCCCCGGTGCACTTCAGTCCATGACGACCTCGCCCATCTCCGACCAGCCGGGATCCGGCAGCTCCTGGTAGACGATCTTCGGGACGGAGGCGACGACCGACGGCAGCCAGCCGAAGAACCACTTGGCGTGCTCGGACGACACGTGCGCCTCGCCCGCCGCCTGGTCCACGTAGTTGGCGAGCACCGCGTACCGGTCGGGCTCCTCGACGCTGGCGAAGCAGCTGAAGACGAGGTTGCCCGGCTCCTCCCGGACCTGCGCCGAGTACCGCGTGATCCCGGCGAGGAAGTCGTCCTTCTTCTCCGGGCGGATGTCGATCCTGATGACGATGAAGATCACGACGTCTCCTCGGGCCGCAGCACTGTGGCGGCCAAGGTGTACCGCACTCCGGCGAACCCCGGTGTCTCATTCCGGACCACCTGCCGGGCGCGCTCAGTCGTCGTGCAGCGCCCTGCGCAGTGGGGGCGCCTCCGGCCGGAAGAGGTCGTCGAACACGCGGAACCGATCGAAGGCGAGCGCGTGCTCGCGACCGCGTCGCTCGAGTGAGCGTCGCTCGTGCTCGGACATCTCCAGCACCACCCGGTCGAGTGCCGCGGTGAGCGCGGGGATGTCGTCGGCCGGCACGATCACCGCGGCATCACCGACGGCCTCTCCGGTGCCCCCGGTCAGCGTCGTGATCACGGGCCCGCCGCCCGCCAGCAGCTTCTCGGCCAGCGCAATGCCGAACGTCTCGACGAAGTCGGGTTCCTCCTTCGTCGGCAGGGCGTAGGTCATGCAGCCCCGCATCAGCGGCGGCTTCTCGTCGTCGTCGACGTCGGTGAGGAACACGACGCG
Organism: Pseudonocardia sp. GCM10023141; assembly: GCF_042653605.1. Taxonomy (NCBI): domain Bacteria; kingdom Bacillati; phylum Actinomycetota; class Actinomycetes; order Pseudonocardiales; family Pseudonocardiaceae; genus Pseudonocardia; species Pseudonocardia sp. GCM10023141. The sequence continues at coordinate 22,049 of NZ_JBHSIR010000061.1, read as the reverse complement.
GTCGTCGCCAGCGGCCAGCGCGCGGACCTCGGCCAGCGCCGGGCCGGTGCCGGCGATGACGAGCTTGACGCGGTCCCGGGCCCGCGACGTGGCGTAGGCGGCCACGAGGTCGTGCACGCCCTTCGCCTTGGTGACGCGCGAGAGGAACAGCACGTACCCGTCGCGGTCGAGCCCGCGCCGGGCCAGTGTGGCGTCCACCGCCCGCGGATCGAGGTCGAGGTAGGCGGAGGTGTCGATCGGCGGGTAGCTGACGGTGACCCGGGCCCGGCACTGCTGCGCGAACAGGGTGCCGCAGTGCTCGTCGACGGCCTCCGCGGCCAGGACGATCTCGTCGCGGGTGTACTCCGAGACCGCCACGACCTCGTCATTGGCCAGGTACGTCGTCAGCAGCGCGATGGCGGCGCCGAAGCGCCGTTCGCGCAGGCAGGAGCGGATGACGTTGGTGACATCGGAGCCGACCGCCTTCGCGATCGTGTGGACGTCGGTCAGCAGCCCGGCAGCGTGCGTCGCCGTGACCGCGTCCATGATCACGTTCGCGTGCGGGGCCAGGTACATCGACAGGCACGTCGTCGGCACCGGTTCGGCGAGCAGCTCGACCAGCCGGCCGGTGAGGCCTGCGAGGTGGCGGCCGTCGGGTACGCGATAGTCGCCCACGGCATCGGGGCGCTCGACGGTGATGCCGTCGCTGTAGGGCTGCAGCCGGTCGAGCGGCTTGAGCGGCAGCCCGGCCGCCGCCAGCGTCGCGATGGGCCAGGTGAGCAGCCGGACGTCGTCGAAGCCCCTGGTCAAGGCCACCTCGGCGAGGTTGCGGGCCTCTCCGGAGTGGCCGCAGATCACCGGGTCGGCCCGCACGACGATCACGAGCCGCCGTTCCGGGTAGGTCAGGCCGTCGCTCGCGGCGCGGGCCCGTCGGACAGCGATGGGGGGCGCGCTGATCGGCCCCATGGTGACGGCTCCGGGCCCAGTTCCAGGTGCAGTACCCCGCCGCGGTGCACGTCCGTCGCGCTGATGTGGGTCGTTTCGCATGGCCGTCCGTTCAACGTCGCCGATTGCACGTACTGCGCTCGGGGGGTCTCCCCGATGCCGTCCGCGCTGATGGGGGTCTCGCGGTGCCCGGTGGTTTCGATGACGAACTCACCCCCGTCGACCCGCAGTGCGGCCCGGGCAAAGGCCGGTGCATTGACGAGGAACATGCTCTGGCCCGCGACCGGGAAGAGCCCGAGCGAGGCCCAGACGTACCACGAGCTGAGGCCGCCGGAGTCGTCGTTGCCGGGCATGCCGCCTGCTCCGGTGCCGTACTGCCAGGTCAGGGCGCCGTGGACGACGTCGGCCGTGCGGTCCGGCCGGCCTGCGTAGTGGTAGGCCCACGGCGCCTCCATGTCCGGCTCGTTGTTGAGCCCCTCGAACCGGTTGAGGGCGTAGCCAGCAGCCATCTCCGTGGCGGAGGGGTGCAGGCCGGGCTGGGTCACGGCAGCGGCGCCGAAGCCGAAGAAGGCGTCGAGCATCGCGACGAACGCTGCGTCGCCGCCCGCGAGCCTGATGCGGGCCCGCATGTCGTGCAACAGCCGGAACGAGTAGTTCCACTTGCCGCCCTCGTAGTACTCGGAATCGCTCAGCAGGCCGGTGGCCTGGTCGAAGGCGTTGATCCACCACCGGCCGCGTCCCTCCAGCTCGTCGGCGAGCCGCTTGTCGCCCAGCGCGCGGGCGACCCGGGCCGTGCAGTGGTGGCCGTAGGCGAGGTCGAGCGTGTGCGTGATCGGGTGCACCACGCCGTCGGTCAGGAAGTTCTCCCCGTAGAGGCGGCGCAGGTCCGCCTCCATGTGCACGAGCGCCCAGCTCCAGTCGATGTCACCGAGCCCGGTGGCGTGCGCGTCGGCCAGCGCGGTGTGGGCCAGCGCGCTGGCCTGGCGGAAGAACCGGTCGGCGCCGCGGGCCATCCGGTACCCGATGGGGAAGTTGCCCTCCTCCTCGGACACGCGGATCAGCGACTCCAGCAGGTCGGCGGCCCGGTCGGGGGTGATCGCCATCATCAGCGGGATCTGCGTGCGGTAGATGTCCCACATCGTGCAGACGTCGAACGCGAACGGGCCCGACGCCGGCCAGAACGGGCTCTCGTCGTCGGCGAAGCACGGCTTGATCAGCGAGTGGTAGAGCGCGGTGCCCAGCACCGTCCGCCGGGCGGGGGTACCGCCCTCGACCTGCACCCGGTCGAGATGGTCGGCCCAGCGGGCGCTGGTGCCGGCCCGGGTCGCGGCGAACGCCGGGGTGGTGTCGCCGCACTCCCTGCGCAGGTTCTCGCGGGCCTGCTCGGTGCCGCGCAGGGAGAAGCCGATGCGTACCTCGACGGTCTCACCGGCCTGGGCCCGGCCCATGAACAGCAGTCCGAACGGGCGCAGCGTGGTGGGGCGGATGCTGTCGAAGTCCAGGCGGGTGCCGCCCTCGACGAGCCTGCGGTCGTGCCAGAGCATCTGGCGCCAGCGCGGGCTGCTGACCTCCAGGTACACCGACAGCGGCACACCTTCCAGCACCACCGTGCCCTGCGCGCGCCCGTGGCCCATGCTCTCCACCTGGGCGCGCAGCGGGACCGTCCGGCCGTGCTCGATGGTGAGCCCACCGCACGACAGGTCGACCACGAGTCGCGCGCTGCTGCTCTCGGGAAACGTGTAGCGGTGGACGGCGACCTTCTCGCCGACCGTGAGCTCGCAGCGGATGCCGGTGCCCAGCGTGGCCGCGTAGTAGCCGGGTTCGGCGGTCTCGTCGTGCAGGGCCCAGGCCTCGCCGAGGTCGTCGAGCGGCTGCACCATGGGCGTCACCCGGATGTAGTTGTAGTACTTGCGGATCGCGCCGGTGCCCGACTGCTGGAAGTGCGTGAAGCCAGACGCCTGCAGCCGCGGGAAGATCTCCTCCGGCATGCCCTCGGTGCCCTTGTCGTAGAGCCCGTAGCCCGTCGGGTAGGCCCCGGAGTAGGCGCAGGCCGAGACCATGCCCAGCGGGGACGTCGCTCCCGGGTGGGTGTTGCCGACCAGCGGCTTCGGGAACCACCACGACGCCGCCGGCCCGCGCGCGGGCGGAAGGCTGGTCGCGGCTGTCCCGATGAAGGGATCCACATCGTCGTTGAGAATGCGCCGAGTATGGGGGCGGGCGCTCCCACCAGGGGTTACGGCGATGTCAAGGCGATGTGAACTCGCCTCGCACCGTCGCCGACGGAGGGCGTCCAGCAACAGCGCGGGGGCCTCGATCTGCGGGACGTACCCCGTCGTCGGGAGCAGTTCGAAGCGGGCGCCCGGAATGGCGGCGGCGAAGGCGCGGCCGTACTCGCGCGTCACGATCCGGTCGCTCTCGCCCCAGATGACGGTGGTGGGCATGGTGATCGCGGGCAGCCTGGCGGCGAGCCCGGTGTCGGTCATGGTGCCGCCGTAGACGCCGAGCGCCTCCCGGTTGCCCGCCAGCGCGGCGAGCTGCTCGGGCGGCAGGGTGGTCGGGTCGATCCGGAACGCGGCCGGGTCGTGGTAGGCGCGGTCGGCCACCTCGTCGGGGGGGTGAGGGCGAAGAACCCGACGGGCGGATGCTCGGGCACGTCGATGCCGACGGCGTCGACCAGCACGATGCCGCTGATGCGGGACGCATCGAGCAGCGCCATCTCGGCGGTGATCCAGCCGCCGACGGAGGTCCCGACCACGGTGACGTCGGTGAGGTCGAGCTCCGCGAGCAGCTCGACGCAGAGCGCCGCCAGCCCGCGGATGCCCTCCAGCGCTGCCGGACGGGGAGTACCGGCGAAACCGGGGTGGATCGGTGTCAGCACGCGAGCCGGTGCGCTCGCGGCGAGCTGGTCGGCGAAGGCCATGACGGACCGGGGTCCCGCGCCACCGTGCAGCAACAGGATCGGGCGTCTCCCGAGGCGGCCATCGCGAGCCCGATCCGGACGGCGCGGACGGTCACCGCGGCCGTGGTCGCAGGGATGCGGACACGTGTCTAGCGCGCCTCCGCCGGTGGGGGGAAGGCGTGCGGCAGCAGCGCCACGACCGGCATGAGCAGCGGGGTGAACCGGCCTTCGTTCCACCCGGTGCCGGGCTCGTTGGCCATGTGCTGGGACATGACGCCGCCGACCAGGCAGGACAGCAGGTCGACACCCCGGTCGGTGGCGGCGCCGGGCCCGAGCTCGCCGGAATCGACGGCTCCGCCCAGCGTGGCGCGCAGCAGCTCGTAGAGCTCGCGGCTGGGGGCGAAGGCCTCGTCCGAGGGCCGGAAACCGGGCACCGGCCGCCAGAACATCAGCTCGGCCAGTACGGGGTTGCGGGTGGCCCACCGTCCGGTGGCCTCGGCGGCCGCGAGCACGGCGGTCATCCCGGCCGGCACGCCGTGGAGCGCCTCGCGCACGGCGTCTCGATGCGCCGCGTGGCCCTGCTGGAACAGCGTGTCGTGGATCGCGCGCAGCGACGAGAAGTACTTGTAGATCGACGGCGGCCGGACGCCCAGCCCGCGAGCGATCTCTGCCACGGTCAGGCCGCCGACACCCTCGGTCTCCATGATCTGGACGGCCAGTCGCAAGATCTCCTCGATCGTCTCCTGGCGGCGCCTGCCACGCCGGTCCGGCAGCTCCGCGGTCGCCATCGCACTCACCCCTCACGTTTCGCGGACCGTATCATGAGTAACGATTGACAGCTTTAGTTACGAGTCGTAGCTTGACCTCACCGCCGAGGCGACTGGAGAGAGCCCATGCGTGGGGAAGCGACGATCGAGATCACGGCTCGCCCGGAACGGATCTACGCGCTCGTGTCCGACCTGCCGAGGATGGGCGAGTTCAGTCCGGAGTGCCGGCAGGTCGAATGGCTCGACGGGGTCGCGGGCCCGGTCGCGGGGGCCCGCTTCGTCGGGCACAACCGCAGCGGCCCGATCCGGTGGTCGCGGCGGGGCACCGTGCGCACCGCCGAGCCGGGTGTCGAGTTCGCGTTCTCCACCGAGGAGGGCGGCCGCGAAGGCACGCTCTGGCGCTACCGGCTGGCGCCGTCGGCGCACGGCACCGTGGTCACCGAGTCGTTCGAGGTGCACTGGATCCCGTGGTGGATGCGGGTCGTCGACGTGCTGACCCGCCGTCATCACCAGCTCGATCGTGCGATGGGCCGCACGCTGCAGCGGCTCAAGGCGGTCGCGGAGCGCGCGGCCGCGTGACGGTTGCTATGCCATCGCCGGCCGCCGGGCCGCGGCCCACCGCACGGCGAGTGGTGCCACCAGCCCGGTGACGGCGAAGAGCGCGCCGAGCACGTACCAGCCCGGGCGGCCCCAGCTGATGCACAGCGCGATGATCAGGGCCGGGCCGACGGTCTCCGCCAGGCCGGCGCCCATCCCGAAGACACCGATGTACTGGCCGGTGGCGCGGTCGGGCGCGAGTGCGAAGGAGATCTCGAAGCCGCCTGCCGCGTGCCAGAGCTCGCCGACCGTGTGCACGACCACGGCCACGACGAGCAGCGCGGCGGCCGCCCACGCCGGCGTCCCCGCGGCCAGCGAGATGAGCGCGCAGGACGCCAGGAAGGCGATGCCTGCTCGGCGGAAGGCCAGGCCGCCTGCGCGGGGCGTGACGATGTTGCGGCTGGCCCGCACCTGGAACGCGACGACGATGACGGTGTTGGTCAGCATCGTCGCGGAGATCAGCCAGCGTGGTGCCGTGGTCGCGGTGACCAGCCAGAGCGGGATCGCGACGGTGAGGACCTTGAACTGGATGGCCATGATGCCGTCGAGCAGGGTCAGCACGAGATAGGGGCGGTCGCGCAGCGCGATCCATCTCGGGCCGTCGCTCGTGGTCGGCGTGGGACGGACCGGCGCCAGCCGGAACAGCAGTGCGGCGGCCGCGAGGCAGCAGAGTGCGTTGCCGGCGATCAGCAGCAGGTAGGCCGAGCGGGTGTCGGTCTGCACGGCGAAGCCCGCGAGCACGGCGCCCATCGAGATGCCGATGTTCGTGACGGACCGCAGGTGAGCCCGGAACTCCTGGGGGCGCGGACCGCCGTGGAGCTTGATGAGCGGCGCACGAGCGGACTGGCCGGCGGTGTGGGCCGTGACGGCCAGCGTGACCGCCACCGCGAACGGCCAGAAGGTGTCGGCCACCGCGAATCCGGCGGTGGCCAGCCCGCGGATGATCAGGGTGGCGGCGTACACGCCGCGCGGTCCGCGATGGTCGGCGAGATGCCCGACGGCGATGCCGACGACGAGCGCCACGAGCCCGGCGATGCCGAGACCGAGCCCGACCTGTTCGGCGGGGAGGTGGACCGCCTCGGTGAAGTAGAGGACCCCGGCGGTCAGGAAGATGCCCGTGCCGACCGCGTTGGCCAGGTTGGCGACGGCGAAGGTGCGCTGCGGTCCCGCGGCGGGGATGAGCTGCGCCATGGGGTCTCCGCAGGGTTCGTCGGTACGGGTGTCCCATCCTACGAACTATTGCAATTCACTTGCAATAGTAACTTGTCAGCTCACCGCCTCCTGGCTGGGCTCCTCGAGCACCTTGCGCCCGGTGTGGGGAGTGGGCTTCGGTCGCCGCGGCTCCCGCACGCCGGCTCCGCCACCGCGCTCGGTCCACAGCGTGACCGGCGCGCCCGGCTGTGCCCTGGCTCCCGACTCCGGGCTCTGGTCGGTGACGGTCGGGCCGGGCTCGTCGAACGCGAGCGATGGGGCGCCCTGCGGATCGGCCGACAGCGGGACGAGGCCGAGCTCGCCCAGCAGCCTGCCGGCGTCGGCGTAGGACCTGCCGACCACGTTCGGCACGGTCACCCACGCCCGCCGCCGCGCCGCTCGGGCTGCCCGGTCGAGCACGGCTGCCGCCGCCGGCGGTCCGATGTCGAGCGGGGGCATGGCGGCGCGGCCGGGGTCGCCACGGGTGCCGCCGACGGCGGGCTCGACGTCCAGATCACGCCAGCGCTCCCATGCCGACTGCCTCGTGACGCCCAGCTTGATGGCGATCTCGGCCCAGGACCGGCGCAGGTGCCGCGCGTTGCGCACCGCTTCGAGCTCGGCCTCGTCGAGCAGTCGCCGCAGCAGGCCGATGTCGTTGAGGGCCCCGAGTGGATCGCCGGGCGCGGTGTGGCGATCCCGGTACCAGGCGGCCAGGTGCTCCCATGCCTCCCGGCCGTCGCGCCACGGATCCCGATCGGTGCTCATGACCCCTCCCCACCGTCAGGGTGTCCTGACGCCACTGCCAGGTTACCCTGACAATGGCAGGAGTGAGCAGGATTTCTGGGGGATGGAGCCGGGCGATCCGCTCCCCAGCGTCGCCCGGCTCCCGGGGAGATCCGGACACCGCTCCCCAGTGATGTCCCGGACCACGATCATCCCGCTCCGGCTCGAAAATTCGAGAGGTGAATGCGAAGTCGTTGCTGATCTCCGAAGTGTTTCGCCTGGTGATCAGCGCTCCGCGGGGTTCCCGAGCCACCGCCTGACGTGCTCGTCGTAGCCCGGTTCCATGCGCACGGCGCGGCCGGCCCGGCGCGTGACCCAGCCCAGCGTGAGGAAGCGGCCCAGCACAGCGGCGGGGAGGGCTCCGGCGAGGTGTGGACGGCGATCGGTCCAGTCGATGCAGTGCCGGGCGAAGACCCGCCGGGTGGTGCCCAACCGGTCCGGGTCGAGGTCCAGCCCGACGAGCAGTCGGCGGCCGTCGACGGTGAGTGCGTGATCACGATCGTCGACGGGGTGGAGTGCGCCCGCGTCCAGCAGGAGGGTGCGCAGTTCGACCCCGCGCCGCCCGGCGAGGTGGTCGTAGCAGGTCCGGGCCTCGGCGAGCCCGGCGGCGCTGCGGTGCGCGCGCAACGAGCGGACCGGTGCCGGCGGCGCGATCCGGGCCAGCGCTTCCAGCGCCTCGGCGACGTGGGGCCCCGCGAGCTCGTGGTAGCGGTGGCGGCCCTGGGCTCGCACGGTGACCAGCCCGCCGTCGACGAGACGGTGCAGGTGCGCGGTCGCCGTGGCCGGACGCACGCCCGCGCAGCGCGCCAGTTCCCCGGCCGGGAGCGCGCGGCCGTCGGCGAGCGCGGCCAGCATCGCGGCCCGGGCGGGGTCGCCGATCAGCGCGGCGACCGGAGCGAGGTCCCGATCCGCAGCGGCCATGCCCGAAGCCTGGCACGACGACGGTTCGGCCGCCGGCAAAACGTCGCGCACCTAGCGTCGGTATGCGTACCCGACCCGAGGAGCGATCATGACAGCAACGGCAGCCATCTCCCACATCTTCACGGCGTGGGACGAGGCGCTGGGGGCCAAGGACGTCGACGCCGCCGTGGCGCTCTACGGCGCCGACGCCACGCTGGAGAGCCCGCTCGTGTGCCACCTGCTCGGCGGTACCGACGGGGTGGTGCGCGGCCGGGCGGACCTGCGCCGGTTCATCGAGTGCGTCTTCGCGAACCAGCCACCGCAGCGCCGCCGCCACCGCACCGGCTTCCTCACCGACGGCACCCAGCTGACCTGGGAGTACCCGCGGGAATCGCCCGACGGTGAGCAGATGGACATCGTCGAGGTGATGCAGATCCGCGACGACCTGATCGCGCACCACCGCGTGTACTGGGGCTGGTACAGCGTGGGGATGCTCTCCTCGGGAGAGCACCCCCGCCCGCGGACGGGGCTCAGCCCTTGATGCCGACGTTCGCCATGCCCTCGACGAATCGCCGCTGGGCGAAGATGAACAGGACGATCATCGGCAGCGTGGCCAGCGCCGTGCCGGCCATCAGGTACGGCCACTGGATCTCGGCCGGGTTCTGGGCGAAGATCGCCAGCCCCAGCTGCAGTGGTCGCATCGCGTCCGATGTGGTGATCATCAACGGCCAGAGGAACGCGTTCCAGGCCGCCTCGATCTGGAAGACGGCGATGGTGATCAGTGCGGGCTTGATCAGCGGCGTCATGATCCGCAGGTAGATGCCGAACTCGCCGAGCCCGTCGATCCGGGCCGCCTGTGCCAGCTCGTCGGGCAGCGAGACGTAGAACTGGCGGGCCAGGAACGTGTACAGGGGAGCGGCGCCGAGCGGGATGATGAGTCCCCACCAGGAGTTGAGCCAGCCGATGCCGCCCTGTCCGAGGATGTCGTTGCCGCCGAACAGCGGGATCGACTTCACCACCAGGAACAGCGGTACCAGGATGATCTGGAACGGCACCAGCAGCAGCATGATGAAGTAGTTGAGCAGCGTCTTCGAGCCGCGGATCGGCAGCCGTGCGAGCGCGTAGCCCGACATCGTGCAGACCACCAGCGTGAACGCGGTCTCGCCGACGGCGATGGTGAAGCTGTTGAGGAAGTAGCGCAGGAACGGCGCCGACTGCATCGCCTCCACGAAGTTCTGCCAGCGCAGCTCGGTGGGCAGCCAGGAGAACTTGGCGATCTCCAGGTTGCTCTTGAGCGCGGTGAGCACCATCCACACGAACGGGGCGATCATCAGGATCGCGCCGACCGCGAGAGCGACGTAGAGCAGCACCCGGCCGGGCCGTACCCCGTCCCGTCCGCGGCGCGTGTCGGGTGCGGTGATCGTGGCGCTAGTCATGGGTGTCCGCCTTCTGCAGCAGGCGCCCGAGACCGATGAAGACCGCGATGACGACCATCATCAGGACCGTCTCGGCGGACGCGAAGCCGAGCCGCAGCGCCTGGAAGGCGTGCTGGTAGATGTCGAGCACCAGCACCGTCGTTGCGGTGCCGGGTCCGCCTTTCGTCGTGACGTAGATGAGGTCGAAGACCTGGAAGGTGGCGACGATCGAGGTGACGAGCACGAAGAACTGGACCGGGCCCAGCGCCGGCCAGGTCACGTTGCGGAAGCGCTGCCAGGGGTTGGCGCCGTCCAGGGTGGCCGACTCGGTCAGGTCCCGAGACACCCCCTGCAGCGCCGCCAGGTAGATGATGACCTTGGTGCCGAGGCCCTGCCAGATGCCGACGACCATCAGCGAGGGCAGGGCGGTGTTCGGGTCGGTCAGCCAGCGACCGGGGGCGACACCGAACAGGCTGAGGAAGCCGTTGAGCAGCCCGGAGCCGGGGTTGTAGATCCACAGCCAGATGGTGGCGATGGCCACGGTCGCCGTCACCGTCGGCAGGTAGAACGCCGTGCGGAAGAAGCCGATCCCGCGGATCTTCTGGTTGAGCCCCAGCGCGATCGCCAGCGCGAGCACCACCGACACGGGCACCACCACGACCGCGTAGACGATCGTGTTGACGAACGCGGCCTGGAAGTTCTGGTCGCGGAACAGCTCGGCGTAGTTGTCGAAGCCGACCCACGCCCACGAGTCGCCGAAGCTGTAGTCGGTGAAGCTGAGGGCGATCGCGAACGCGACCGGGATCAGGATGAAGATCGCCGAGTGCAGCAGGGCCGGGGTGAGCAGCAGCCAGCCCGCGCGGGACTGGTTGCGGACCAGCTTGCGGCCGCGCGGTGCGCCGGCGGCCGGCTGGGGCGCAGCGTCGGATCGGGTGCCTTCGAGAACGGTGCTCATCGTGACTGTCCCGCCAGGTTGGCCAGCACCTTGCCGGCGTCCTTCTGCCCGAGGATCGCCTGGGAGAGCTGGGTGTCGAAGTTGCCGCGCATCTCCAGCCAGTTGGCGCTGCCGCCCTCGTAGACGGCGTTCTCCAGGCCGCCCGCGATGAACTTGCTCAGCGGGTTCGACCGGGCCTGCGGGGAGTTCACCGCGTCCTTGTACGCCGGGAGCTTCTTGTTCAGCGTGGCGATCACGTCGAGCGTCGCCGGTCTGGTCAGGGTCTGGATGAACGCCCAGGCCGCTTCCTTGTGCCTGCTCCGGGAGCCGATCGACGCCATGTCGCCACCCACGAACTCCACCTCCCTGCCGCTGTTGAGCCGGAAGAACCGCAGGTCGTCGCAGTTGGCCTTGCCGATGCCCTTGTCCGAGCAGTCGACAGCCCCACCGGTGAGGCCCATGGCGGCCTCGCCGGTCAGCACCATGGGTTGCTGGGCGGCGTTCTGCTGGCCGGACACCTGCACGTTGTTGATCATCGATCGGAACCACTGCAGGGTGTCGACGCCGTCGGGGCTGTTGAACTTCTCGCGGCCGTCCGCGTACAGCGGCGTACCGGTGGACGCCAGGAAGGTCACGTAGGCCTGCCGGTACGAGGTGCCGGCGAAGAAGTCGAAACCGGGTCGGGTGATGGTGCCCTGCGCGTTGCGCTTGGTGAGCTTCTCGGCGTCGGCCTTGATCTCGGCCATCGACGTCGGCGGCTTGTCGGGGTCCAGGCCCGCCTCCCGGAATGCGCTGGCACGCAGTGCGACGGCGCGGGCGTCGGCGACGAGCGGATACGCGTAGATCTTGCCGTTGTAGGTGGCCGTCGGGATCATCGCGGCGATGCTCTGCTGTGCGATGAGGTCGTTGGTCACGCCGAACTCTCCGAGGTCGGCGAAGATCCGCTTCGACGCGAACGGCTGGATCCAGCCGACGCCGGTGACCATCACGTCGTAGGGGATGCCGGCCGCGATCGAGGTCGACATCTTCTCGTTGAGGTTGGAGTAGGTCGCGAAGTCGGGTTCGACGTTCATCTTCGGATAGGTCTTCCGGAAGTCCGCGACGACCTTGTCGAACTCCTCCCGGCCCTTGCTGCTCGAGGGGAACGACGGGATCAGCACCCGCAGCGTGCCGGTCGCCTCGGCGGCCGGCACCCCGTCGGTGCTCGCATCGATCACCCCGCTGCCGCACCCGCTGACGGCCATGCCCAGCACGGCGATCAGCGCCACCAGACCACGTCGAGCGCCACGTTGCACAGGTGTGTCCCTTCGCTCGGTCGGCATCGACCAGCACCGTGTCGCGAAGGTAGGGGTAAGCGCTTTCTATCGTCAATCCCTGACGGTCGAACGATCAGATTCGATCAGAGATTGGGCCACAGGAGGCACGCACACGCAGTTCCGGCAGCAGGCTGAGGTGCCGGCGGGGTCCGTCCGGGGCCTGCAGCCGCCGCAGCAGCACCTCGCAGGCGACCTCCCCGATCGCGAGCTTCGGCGGGCAGACGGCCGTCAGCGGCACGACGGCCAGCGCCGCCGTGACGTCGTCGTAGGCGATCACGGCCAGGTCCTCCGGGATGCGCATGCCGCGCTCCATGGCCCGCTCGACCAGGCGGGCAGCGTCCTCGTCGGAGTGCACGAGCACGGCGTGGGCCTGCTGTTCCTCGCACTCGGCGAGGAACGCGTCGACGCGGGCCCTGGTCGCGGCATCGTCCCCGTCGGCGGAGAGCACGAGCGCGGAGACGAACGGCTCCACGTCGAGCAGGCCGGCCGCCTCCTCGATCCCGCGACGCAGCCAGTGGGCCGTGACGCTGGTGCGGAGGCTGACCCCGATCCGCCGATGTCCGAGTGACGCGAGGTGCCGCAGTGCCAGCAGCGCGCCATAGGCGTGGTCGGTGCGCACGTGGTCGTACTCGTGCTGCACGTGCGGGAACCCGAACGCCCGCTCCACCAGCACCACCGGCGCGCCGAGACGGTCGAGCTGATCGCCGAGATCGGCGCCCCGGCCGTCGCCGACGGCGGTGGAGAGCAGCAGCCCGGCGACGCCGAGGTCGAGCACCTTGTCGATCCGTTCCCGCTCCACAGCGGTGTCGTACCCGGAGACCCCGAGCACCAGCCGGGCGCCGTAGCGGGCGGCCGCAGCCTCGGCGCCGCGGACGACGTCGGCGTAGTAGTAGGTGGCGCTCGGCACCACGAGACCGATGATCGGGCCGCGACCCGCATCCGCGTCGTTGCCGGGACGCGTGGTCGGGCTGATCCCGATGGCGCCGCCGTGCACCCGCCGCAGCCGGCCTGCGGCGTCGAGCTCGCCCAGGTCGCGGCGCACGGTGATGGCGGAGACGCCCAGCTCGGCGGCCAGCTCGGCGACGAGCAGGCGGCCGTGGCGCTGCAGGCTCTGCAGGATCAGCTCATGGCGCTCCGGTGCAAACAATCCGTCCTCCACCTTGACCCGACGGAGTCGATCGTATCTGATCGTACGATCACCAATCGAGGGAGAAGCGGGGGTGCCTCGTGGCCGAGGCTGGACGCGCGGGACGCTCGGCCACCGTCCTGGCCGCGTTGACGATCGCCGGCGACCTGCTGATGCTGCAGCTGGCGTTCCTGGTGCTCGGCCTCGGCGTGGTGACGCTGATCCCGGCGGCCATCGCGCTGCAGCGGGTGCTGCCGGAGGCGATCGCGCAGGAGCACGCCTCGCTGCTGCGGCGGTTCTGGCGGCAGTTCGGCTGGGCGCTGCGCCGGTTCTGGGCGCCCGGCCTCGGCCTGTGCGCGCTCGCGGTCGCGCTCGTCACGGCAGTGCTGTTCTGGTCGGCGACCCCGGGCCCGGTGCGGATCGTCGCGCTCGCGCTGCTGATCCCGCTGGCCGGCCTGGCGGTCGGTCTCTACCTGGCGGTGCTGGCCGTGCTGCCCGCCGCCGACGACGCCGTCACCACCCGTGCGCTGGTGGCGGCGGGGGCCTGGTTCCTGCAGCGGCACCCGCTGGCCGTTGCGGCAGCGGTGATCGCGTTCGCCACCTGGGTGCTGCTGCTGATGCGGCTGCCCACATTCGTCGTCGTCGGCTCGGGACTGGTGCCGGCGCTGCTGGCCCACGCGCTGGTGCGTGGGAGGCGGCGGGTGTAGGTGCGGGCCCCGCTCCGGGTTGCAGGAAAGCCACTTTCCCGCAACGTCGTTGCGGCAAAGTGGCTTTCCTGCAACGGGTTACGTGCGGGAGCGGGCCGGATCCTCGGCGGGCAGGACGTGGTCGCCGACCTTGTCGGTGCTCAGGCACAGGGAGCAGACCACGGCGTCGTGGGTGGCGCACCGCGCGACGTCGGGCCGCTCGAAGTCCTGCCGGCAGACGTGGCAGTGCAGCACCTCGCCCGAGGGGTTGCCGATGTCGTCGTACATCGGCAGCGGGATGCCGTCGTCGGTGCGCCGCAGGTAGTACCGGCCCTTCGTCGCGATCGCGATGACGGGCGGCAGCACCAGCGCGAGGCCGATCGCCACGAGCGGTGAGAACGGCTGGATGGCCGGGCCCAGCCCGCCGAAGAACGCCACGACCGACACCCCGGCCGAGATGATCATCGAGCCGAAGCCGACCGGGTTGATCGCGTACAGCATCCCGCGGCGGAACTCGGGTTCCTTCGGCGAGATCTTGAGCCAGTACTTGTTGATCGCGATGTCCGACGCCACGACCACCACCCACGCCATCCCGCAGTTGGCGTAGAAGCCGAGGATGGTGTTGAGGAAGTCGAACATGTTGGCTTCCATCAGGATCAGCGCGATCGCGAGGTTCACGCCGAGGAACACCAGCCGGCCCGGGTAGTGCTTCGTGACGCGCGTGAACGAGTTGGTCCACGCCAGCGACCCGGAGTAGGCGTTCGTGACATTGATCTTGATCTGGCTGATCACCACCAGTATCACCGCGAGCGCGACGGCGGCCCACGGCGGCAGGATGTCCTTGTAGATCTCCAGGAACTGGTGCACTGGCTGGTTGGCGACGCCGGCGCCGCCGGAGATGTTGGCGATGATGTAGACGGCGAGGAACAGCCCGACGATCTGCTTGATCGCGCCGAACACCACCCAGCCGGGACCGGCGAGGATCATCGCGGTCCACCAGCGCCGCGAGTTCTCCGGTGTCTTCGGCGGCATGAAGCGCAGGTAGTCGATCTGCTCCGCGATCTGCGCGATCAGCGACAGGCACACGCCCGCGGCGAGCATGATCGAGCCGAGGTTCGTGGCGCCCTGGCCGTTCTCACCCTGGTAGGCGAAGAACGACCCGACCGACTCCGGGTGGCTGATCAGCAGGTACGCGAACGGGGCCACCATCAGCACCAGCCACAGCGGCGTCGTCCACAGCTGCAGCTTCGACAGCAGCGACATCCCGTAGACCACGAGCGGGAAGATGATCAACGTCGAGAGGGCGTAACCCAGCCAGGGCGGGATCCCCAGCCCGAGCTCGAGGCCCTGGGCCATGATCGAGCCCTCGAGCGCGAAGAAGATGAACGTGAACGTCGCGAAGATGACGTTGGTGACCACCGAGCCGTAGTAGCCGAACCCGCTGCCCCGCGTGATCAGGTCGAGGTCGAGGTTGTAGCGCGCGGCGTAGAAGGCGAGGGGGAAACCCGTCGCGAAGATGACCACGGCGAAGACGCCGATGCCCCACAGCGCGTTGGTCGTGCCGTAGGAGATGCCGATGTTGGCGCCGATCGCGAAGTCGGCGAGGTAGGCGATGCCGCCGAGCGCGGAGATCGCGACCACCCCCGTCGACCACTTGCGGTAGCTGCGCGGCGCGAACCGCAGTGTGTAGTCCTCGAGGGTCTCCTTCGCTGCCGTCGCGACGGCGGCGGTGCCGTCCTCCGGACCCTCTGACCCACGTTCCGACGAGATCTGCTGCGTCATGTCCGCCTCCCGGTGCCCGCCCCGACCGGAGATCGATGCTTCGTCACGGGGCGGCCGAACGGGTTTCCTCGGAATCACGTGTGTGTGACGAGCCCCCGCCGCCGCTACGGCGCGTGGTCATTCGCGGAAGAGGTTCTCGTTCGGGTGACGTACAGCAACGAAACGGCCACACCACGCGACATCTGAAGCACGGGCCTCCGAACGGATCGCCCGGCAGCGGGAGGGCAGCCATGAGCGTCGGGATGCGGCGGTGGATGACGGTCGGTCTGGCCGTGGGCGCGCTCGTGATCGCGCTCGCGGGTGTGGCGCTGGCCATCGCCCCGGCGGCGACACCGCCCGCGTCCGCGGTCCCGGCCGTCGCCGCGACCACCACGCCACCGGCACCGGCCGACGAGCCGGTGCTCGTGCCCGGCGTCGAGCCCGTCCTGATGACGAGCGACCCGGCACCCGCCACCCGCAAGCCGGTCACCGGCAAGCCCGCTACCAGCAAGGTTGCCGCTCCCGGTTGCGCTGCGCGAGCCATGGCCACCGGCCGGTTCGACCCGGGATGCGCCGAGTACCAGGGCTACCTCGACCCCGGCACCGCCGGCGGGCGCGCCCCGACGAGCGGCGAGATCCAGCAGGAGAACGGCTGTAAGCAGGGATACATCCCCGCCGACCAGTGTTGATCGCGGTTCTGTCGGTGCGCCGAGGCACAATGCGGCCTGCGCACGACGACAGGAGAGCTGGCAACGATGGTCGCAACCAACCCGCTGACGGAGCAGGACGTCGAGGCCGCCCGCGCGGAGCTGTCGGGGGGTAAACCCGTCACGGTGTGGTTCACCGCTGCCGCGGTGGGCGTCCCGGCCGGTGGCTCGGCCAAGGTGGTCTCCATCGATCCGGTGGCCGAGGGCGACTTCATCCAGATCAAACCGGCCGGTTCCCGCGACACGATGTTCTGCTCGCCCGGCGAGCTCACTCGCACCCGGCCCGCCCGCAAGAGGGTCCCGACCGTGTCCGAGCCGGCCCCGAAGGCGACCCCGGCCCCGAAGGCGACCCCGGCCCCGAAGGCGGATCCGGTCCCGAAGGTGAGCGCAGCCCGACCGGCGGCGGCCCCGGCGGCACGCAAGCCGGTCACCGCGCAGCCGGCACCGGCACCCACGCCCGCACCCGCGCCAGTACCGGAGCGGGTTCCCGAGCGCCCGCGCGCCACCGCAGGCCGGGCCGCGGCCCGCCCGGCCGAGGTCACGGTCACCCTCAACGCCACGGCCGAGGGGGAGTGGACGGTCGAGGTCGTGATCGGCGGCAAGCGTCGCGTCCGGCCCACTCCGGTACAGCCCGCCGATGTCGCGAAGGCGGCCCGCTCCCTGCCTGATGCGGTGGCCGAGGCGATCGAGTCCTCTCTGGAGGGTGCCCGGCAGCGCCAGCTGGATCGGGTGGAGCGCCTGCGCGCCGAGCTCGAGGCCGCGCAGCGCGCGTTGCAGGAGCTCAGCTCCTGAGCGGTGCCCGCCGGCGAGTGATCAGCGGGGAATCCCGATGAACGCCAGATCCTGCAGCGTGCTGGGGAGGTTGCGCAACGTCACGGCCACTCCCAGCCTGCGGGGGATGGTGGCGACCTTGGTGTCCTGCTCGACCACGTCGGCGATGCCACGGGCCACGCTCTGCGGGGTGAGGATCGGCAGCACGTGCGCGAGTCGCTTCGAGACGGCGTCGATCACCGGGGACTGCCGGGCCTGCTCCATCATGTAGGTGCCTGCCACCTCGCCGAGCGTCACCAGCGACATCGTCACCCCGGTGCCCGGGAGCTCGCGCTGCGCCGTTGACGTGTAGTGGTGCAGCGCGGCCTTGCTCGCCGAGTAGAGCGACATGTCCGGCACGGCGCTGACCCCGGCCAGCGACGAGACGTTGACCAGGTTGCCGCGACCGCGCTCCAGCATCCCCGGCAGTACCTGGCGGCACAGCTCCATCGGGGCGACGGCGTTGACCAGCATCAGCTGCCGGGCCATCCCCGCCTCGGAGCGGGCGGCGGGTGCCACGTAGGCCAGCCCGGCGTTGTTGATGAGCACGTCGACGGGGCCGTCGTCGCGCTCGGCGTCGCCGATCACCTGCGCGAGCGCGTCGGGGTCCGCGAGGTCGACGACGAGCGGGTGGGCGCCCAGCTCGTCGCAGATCGCGACGAGGCGGCCCTTGTCGCGGCCCAGCGCCGTGACGCGCGCGCCCCTGGCCCGGAACTCCCTGACGATCTCGATGCCGATGCCGTGGGAGGCGCCGGTGACCAGTGCATGTGACCCGTCGAGCTGCATGGCTGCTCCTGGTGCGAGAGGAAGCGAGTAAATCAGTGTAACTTATATCGATATTGCCCGTCGACGTAGCGCCGGTGCGTTCGCGCAGTTCCCATCCGGTGACAGAAGCCTGCGAAGGTGACGGGGCTGACCGGTACCGCAGGGATATAGAGCGCTTTAAATCCCCGACGCACGCTGTGCGAGCAGGTGACCGAACTGGTCGTCTGCTCCATTCGTGAAGCTCGGGAGAACATCATGACCGCACGACAGCACTGTCCGGGTGTGCTGAGCCGGGTGGCCCGCCGCGGCCGCATCGCCGCGATCGTCGCCGGACTGACGATCGCGATGGTGGGGGCCGCCGCGCCCACCGCCTTCGCCGCGGACGCGGGGTCCATCGGCCACGTCATGGCCCGGCCGCGGCCACCGATCGACGGAGACCCGGGGGGAGGCGACGGTGGAGCGCCCGCTCCCGCGCCAGCTCCGCCCTCGTCGCCTGCGGCCCCACCGGTCACCGTGGCACCTGCCGCGCACCTGCAGGCCATGGAGAGCGCACTGCGCTACGCCGGCCGTAGCGTCACCTCGATCCTGACGATGCCGGCCGGCCTGGCCGGGGCCAACCCGGTCTCCATCCACATGCAGGCGGCCGACGGCCCGCAGTTCGGCGCCGCCGACTACAACCCGGCCACCGGCAACACGTTCCGCTACAACTGGCCGGCCGGTGACGGCAGCGACTTCTACGGGATCATCAACGTCACGCTCGCCGAGCACACGCCGTCCGGTGCCGTGCTCCGCCAGTTCTACCTCCACCCGATCATCAGCCCGCGCTACAACGTGGTGCGCAGCGACCTGCAGGTGCGGTTGATCAACAACTGTGACTTCGACCTGGCCGGCACCATCCCCGTGGCCAGCGAGGTGGAGATGGGCTGGAACGACAGCGGCACCTGGGTGAAGGCGCAGCGCGACATGCGTGCCGGTGACGTCGCGACCTTCCACCAGTTCTCCAAGGTGTCCAACGACGTCAGCATCGCCAACCACCTGCTGATGCCCGCGGTCTACTTCGACGAGCTGGACCCGCCGGTGCCTCCGATCGGCTTCCACTCGCAGCCTCTCGGCCCGACCGAGCCGGTGTTGCCCGGTGAGAGCCGCAACATCCGGTTCACCACCCACTCCTTCGACGACGAGTTCTGCAACGCGGAGGTGAGCTACGTGGTCGGTGTGACGCTGCTGACCTACACCGCACTCTGACCCGCTCCCACATCGCAGGAGGGCGTCCCTGCTGACGTTCGACGTCAGGAGGGACGCCCTGCTGATGTCCGGGGCGCGAGCGGCGGGGGACAATCACCGGGTGGCGGCGCGGTCGGTGGCAGAGCTGGGCATCTCGGCGCGAGAGGCGGAGGTGCTCGCGGCGCTCGGTGAGCACCTGACCAACGCCGAGATCGCCGCGCAGCTCTACATCTCCGTGCGCACCGTCGAGAGCCACGTCTCGTCGTTGCTGCGCAAGCTCGACGTGGGCGACCGGCGAGCGCTGGCCGCGGCGGCGGTCGGGATGCGCGCCGACATCCCGCCCGCGGTGGCCGGCTCGGCGGGCGAGGCGCACCTCCCCGCCGCGCTGACCCCGTTCGTCGGGCGGGCGGCGGAACGCGCGGAGCTGGTGACGGCACTGCGTTCGCACCGGTTGGTGACGGCCGCCGGGCCCGGGGGCGTGGGGAAGACCAGGCTGGCGCTCGCGGCCGCGGCGGAGGTGGCCACGGCGTTCCCCGACGGCGTCCGGTTCGTCGATCTCGTCCCCGTCACCGACCCCGAGATGATCGTGCCGGCGCTCGCCGCCGCGATCGGTGTTGCCGAGCAGCCCGGCGTCCCGCTCGTCGACGCGCTGGTGGGCAGGCTCGCCGCGCGCACGACGTTGCTCGTGCTCGACAACTGCGAGCACCTGCTCGACGGCGTTGCCGTGCTGCTGGAGAAGCTGCTCGCGAACTGCTCGCGCCTCACCGTGCTCGCCACGAGCCGGGCGCGGCTGCAACTGCCGTTCGAGTGGGTGTTCCCGGTTGCGGGCCTGTCGGTCGACGACGGGCCCGGTGGCCTGCTCGACAGCGACGCCGTTGCCCTGTTCGTGGGCCGCGCCCGGGCGGCGGCCGTGCCGATCGGTCCCGACGACGTCGCCCGGATCGCCCGGATCTGCCGCGGGCTCGACGGGGTGGCGCTGGCGATCGAGCTCGCCGCGGCCCGGCTGCCTGCCGTCGGCATCGACGGGGTCGAGGCCGGCCTCGCCGACCAGCTCCGCCTGCTCACCGGCGCCCGGCGCGTCGACGGCAGGCACCGGTCGCTCCGCTCGGCGCTCGACTGGAGCTACGCGCTGCTCAGCCCGCAGGCGCAGGCGGTGCTGCGCCGCGTCGCGGTGTTCGCCAGGCCCTTCCCGGCCGATGCCGCGGCCACCATCGCCGGCTGGGCACCCGCCGCGGAGCGCGACGTCGCGTCGAGCCTCGCGGAGCTCGCCGACCAGAGCATGGTGAGCCTTGCCGGTCCCGCCGGCACCCGCTACCGGGCGTTGGAGACGATCCGCCAGTACGGCTTCGAGCTGCTCGAGGAGTCGGCGGAGCTGGTCGAGTGCCGGGCCCGGCACCTGCGGTGGTGCCTCGAAGAGGGCAGCGCGCTGCTGGTGGGTGACGCCGGTGCCGCCCGCTGGCGGACGGCCGTCGACCACCTCACCGACGAGCTGCGTGCCGCGCTGGGCTGGCTGGCCCGCGAGGACGCCTGTGCGGTGGCCGACCTGCTCGCGGCGCTGTGCCACCGCCGCGGACTGATCGGTGAGTCCCAACGGCGCTACGAGCAGGCGGCCGGGCTGGCCACGAACCGCCACGACGCCGCGCTCGCGCTGCACCGCGCGGCCGGCTGTGCGCAGCCGCGGCTGGCGGGCGACGACATGATCCGGCTGCACCGCGCCGCCGCCGCGGAGTACCTCGCCGCAGGCGAGCCCGTCGCCGCCGCCCGCGATCTCGCGCAGGCCGCCGAGCTGATCAACCGGGCCCGCGGCATCATCGCCGAGCTACCGTCGGATGACGTCGTCGCCGAGCTCATCGCCGCGGCCCGCACCCACGCCGGCGGGGATCGCGGTGCGCTCGCCCGCATCGCGGTGGCCGAGGCGTTCGCGTGCAGCGTCGTGCCGCAGGAGCCGTGCGTGATCGACGAGTCGGCGCGGGCCAGCGCCGACCATGCGCTGGCACTGGCGCAGGCGGCAGGGGAGCCGTTGATCGAGAGCGCTGCGCTCGACCGGCTCACCACCGTGCACCTCGCGGGTGGGCGCCTCCAGTCGGGTTTGGAGCTGGCGTTGCGCCGCACGGAGCTGCTCGCCCCGTTGCCGCCCGACGCCGACATGGGATTCGAGATGTCCGATGCCCACGTCATGGCGACGGAGAGCGCCATCGCCGCCGGTGATCTCCCGACGGCGCTGCGGCTGGCGGAGCAGCTGCGCGACCTGTCGCTGCACCGCGACGTCGGCCACGTCGGCTCGGCCCGGCTGATCCTGGTCACCGCGTTGAGCGGCGACTGGGACGTCACCCTCGCCAACGCCGACCGGTTCCGCGACGGCTGGGAGCGCGCCGGCCGGCCGCGGGTCGCGACGCTGCGCAAGTCCGCCACGGCCATCGCCAGCGTGCACGGGCTGCGCGGTGACGACGCCTCCCGCGCCGAATGGCTCGCCGTGGTGGAGGCGCTCGCCCCGGTGGGGCGCGCCCCGGAGGACTTCCGGTCCGGCGAGTTCTTCGACGCGCTGCTGTGGCTGCACAGCGGCGACCCGGCGCGTGCCCTGCGGGAGCTGAGCGTGGAGCCGCAGCAGTTCCGGCGCTGGGCCGACGGGTTGTGGCAGCCCTGGTACGCCGCGTTGTGGGTGGAGTCGGCGGCACTGGTGGACCCGGTGCTGGGCCGCGACCGGATCGCCGAGGTGGGCCCGTTGGTCGTCGAGAACCCGGTGGCGAGTGCGGTGGTCGCGCGCTCAGCGGCGCTGCTGGACGGTGACCGCGACGGCGTGCTCGCCGCGGGCGCCGCGTTCGCCGCGGCCGGGTGCCGCTACCAGTGGGCGCGCAGCCTGCTCCTCGCCGGCGGTCCGGATGCCGCCCGTGGCACGGAGGCGATGCTGGCCATGGGCGCGATCACGCACTGAGAGTCTCTCCGTGGTGGTTCCGTGGTGAGCACGGATGTTGTGCAGGCCGATCCGGCCGATCCTTTGTTCATGATGAATCACAGCGTCTCCGCAGACCTCGCCACCGCCCGCCGCAACGACCTGATCGCGGCCGCCGCATCGCACCGGCTCGTGAAGCAGGCCAGGGCCACGCGGGCCGCCCGCCCCGAGGGGGCGGCCACCCGCGTCACGTTCCTCACCCGGCTGCGACCCGCAGGAATCTGACGCTCACTGGTGCACCCTCTTCCGGTCCGAGCTTGGTTGATCAGCCAGGATTCGGGCGCACCTGAGGTC
>NZ_JBHSIR010000060.1:0-111480 GCF_042653605.1 Pseudonocardia sp. GCM10023141 | reverse complement strand
ACTTTTATCTGGCCACCAGCGGGGACCTACACCTGGCCATCAACGAGGACTTTCCCATGGCCACGGACATCTGCTGCGCTCCTGACGTATCTGCAGCAGCACGAGTCGGTGGGGTGAACGCGCGACGTTCCCCGAACGCCACATGGAACCATGTGGCTGTCCGAACCAAGCCGAAGATCACCAAACGGAACCATGCGGCTGTCCCGATCGCCCCCACGGACGCCCACCACTGCGCCGATCGCGTCCACCACCGCCGCCATACAGCGCAATTCGTAATCGATTGGTAACGACGCGTGAGTGGTCCCGATGAGCGAGGCAGGCCGGCGCTCCCCCACGACGGCCGTCTCTCTCCCCCCACGAAACGGACCCCGATCCCATGCGTCTCGCCCGTCGACTGTGCGTGACCGTCTCCGCCGTCGCACTCTGCTTCGCGTTCACCGCCACCGCCGTCACCGCCACCGCGGCTGCGGCCCCCGACGTGGACTGCTCCGACTTCACCTACCAGGAGGAGGCGCAGGCCGTCCTCGACGCCGACCCGTCCGACCCGAACCGCCTCGACGGCGGCTCGAACGGCAGCGGTGACGGCATCGCCTGCCAGTCGCTGCCGCACCTGCCCACCGCGGTGACCACCACCCCCGCTCAGGCGGCACCGGTGCCGGTCGCCGACGCGGCCACACCCGCGGAGGACCGCGACTGCCCCGACTTCGCCACCCAGGCCGACGCCCAGGCGGCGCTGACCGCGCAGGCCGGTGACCCGGAGCGGCTCGACGCCGATGGCGACGGCATCGCCTGCGAGGACCACTTCGGTACCGCGAACCAGCAGGTGGCGGTCTTCCCGGTCGGCGGGGTCGCGACCGGCGGCTACCCGGCCTCGTGACGGCTCGTTCGGTGACCGCCCGCCTCGGGAACCACCGGGCTCGGGTCCGGGCGGGTGTCGTGCTCGCCCTGCTGTGCACGTCCGCCGTCCTGCTCACCGGGTGCGGGGCGGACCCGGCCCCTGTCGCGAAGCCGGTGGCGGCGCCCGTGATGGCGACGGCCGCGGCCCCGGCGCCGACCGTTCCCACGGCTGCCGCCCCCATCCCGCCGGGAACGCCGGGATCGGCGCCGCCACCGGCCCGTGCCATCGGGGCGATGCCCTCCGCGAAGCCCGTCGGGCTGACGGTGGCTGCCATCGGGGTGCGCACCGGCGCGCTGCTCCCGCTGGGCCTCGACAAGGCGGGCGCGCTGGAGGTGCCGCCGGACGCGACGTCGGCAGGCTGGTTCACCCTCGGCCCGGCACCGGGGGCGAACGGGCCCGCGGTGATCGCCGCGCACGTCGACTACAAGGGCGTTGCCGGGGTGTTCTCCCGGCTCAAGGACCTCACGGCCGGCAACGAGATCCGGGTGGCCCGCGCCGACGGCACCGTGGCGGTGTTCACCACCTACCGCGTGGAGCACTACCCGAAGTCCGCGTTCCCCACCGGGCAGGTCTACGGCAACACCACGGGCCCGGAGCTGCGGCTGATCACCTGCGGCGGCTCCTTCGACAGCAGCACCGGTCAGTACCTCGACAACGTCGTGGCCTACGCGCGGCTGACCGGCTCGGGGTGAGGGTGTCCTGAGTGAGCAGGCTGGCCGACGCGGTTGCAGGATGTCGGTATGAAGGTCGTGGTCGACTTCGATCTGTGTGAGTCCAACGCCATCTGCATGGGCATCGCCCCTGAGGTGTTCGAGGTGCGGGAGGACGATTTCCTCTACATCCTCGACGAGAACCCTCCGGAGTCGATGCGCCCGCAGCTGGAGGAGGCCGTGATGTCCTGCCCGCGCGCGGCCATCAAGCTCGTCGAGGACTGAGCGAGGAGTTCTGCGCGCAGCATGTCGAGAAGCTGCGCGCGGCTTCTACGTCCTCGGTAGACGGCGGCCACCCCGGACGCCGGACACGAGGAGCACACCAGCGATGAGCAGCACCGCACACGTCCCCGGCACGCTGGACACGGAGTTCACGGCGCCGTTGGTGCGCAGCCCCGCCGCGGGCGGTTGGACCTACGTCGTCATGCCGGGCTCGGCCGCCTTCTTCGGCACCCGCGGCCTGGTCAAGGTGCGCGGCACCATGGACGGCCACCCGTTCCGGAGTTCGTTCATGGCACTGGGCGACGGCACCCACAAGCTGCCGGTCAAGGCCGAGCTGCTGCGGAAGATCGGCAAGAACCCGGGCGACACGATCACGGTTCACCTGGAGGAGCGGATCAGCTGATCCGCGCACCGGGCCGACCACCCGGCGGTTGCCCTGGCGTCGGTGAGCGCTCAGGATCAGGGTCCCCGATCCGAGGAGTGCCGCCGATGACGTCCGTCTGGAACACCCCGTTGACCCCGCTCGCGTTCCTGCGCCGGTCCGCGGAGGTCTACCCGGACAAGTCGGCCATCGTCTACGGCGAGCGCCGCCACACCTACGCGGAGTTCGCCGCGGAGGTGACGCGGGTGGCGCACGCCCTGCGCGGCTCGGGCGTGCAGCCCGGTGACCGGGTCGCCTACCTGCTGCCCAACATCCCCGAGATGCTGGTGGCGCACTTCGCGGTGCCGCTCGCGGGCGCGGTGCTGGTGGCCATCAACACGCGGCTGTCCACCGACGAGGTCCGCACGATCCTCGACCACTCGGGGGCCAAGCTGCTCGTCATCGACGCCGCGCTCTACCCCACCGTCGCACCGGTGGCCGGCAGGCTGCGCACCGTCGAGGAGATCATCACCGTCGTCGACCCCGCCGCGCCCGGCGACGGCACCGGCAGCGGCGTGATCTACGACGACCTGCTGGCCCGTGGCAACGACACCCCGATCGCGTGGACCGTCGAGGACGAGACGGCCACGATCTCGATCAACTACACGTCCGGCACCACGGGGCGACCCAAGGGCGTGCAGTACTCGCACCGCGGGGCGTACCTGAACTCGTTCGGCGAGATCGTGCACTCCACGCACACCCCCGACAGCGTCTACCTGTGGACGCTGCCGATGTTCCACTGCAACGGCTGGTGCACCCCGTGGGCGCTGACGGCCATCGGCGGCACCCACATCTGCCTGCGGGAGGTCCGCGGCGACACGATCTGGAAGCTGATCACCGAGCACCGCGTCACGCACCTCAACGGGGCTCCGACGGTGGTCACCACGATCATGCGGGCGTCCGAGGCCGTGACGCTCGACTACCAGCTGGTGGTCACCACGGCCGGGGCGCCGCCGTCGCCCACCACGATCCTGCAGATGGAGCGGATGGGCTTCCGGATCGTGCACGTCTACGGGCTCACCGAGACCTACGGCCCGTACTCGGTGAACCAGTACCAGCGCGCATGGGACGACCTCGACCCCGAGCAGCGCGCCACCCTGCAGTCGCGCCAGGGCGTCGGCATGATCTGCGCCGACAACCTGCGCGTGGTGGACGACGACATGAACGACGTCCCGGCCGACGGCACCACGATGGGCGAGATCGTGATGCGCGGCAACAACGTGATGACCGGCTACTACCAGGACCCGGCAGGCACCGAGAAGGCCTTCGCGGGCGGCTGGTTCCACTCCGGCGACCTCGGTGTCATGCACGAGGACGGGTACGTGGAGCTGCGTGACCGCGCGAAGGACGTGGTGATCTCGGGCGGGGAGAACATCTCCACGGTCGAGGTCGAGCAGGCCGTGATGTCCCATCCGGCGGTGCTCGAGGTTGCGGTGGTGGGAGTGCCCGACGAGCAGTGGGGCGAGCGGCCCAAGGCGTTCGTCGTGCTCTCCGACGGCGAGAGCGCCACCGAGGAGCAGGTCATCGAGCACGTGCGCTCGAAGATCGCCCGGTACAAGGCACCCAAGGCGGTGGAGTTCGTGAAGGAGCTGCCCAAGACGTCCACCGGGAAGATCCAGAAGTTCGCGTTGCGGGAGCAGGAATGGAAGGGCCAGACCAACCGCATCCGCGGCTGACCTGGCCGGTGGGCGAAGGGTGGTTCAGGCCCCGACGAACCCGGACCGGCGCATGTACCAGCCGTTCCAGACCATCAGCAGCGCGAAGGCCGCGATGAACATGACCTCCGTCACGCCGTACGCGACGTCGATCGGGAGCAGGTAGACCACCGGGATCCGCACGAGCGCCTCGGCGAGCAGGCCGATTCCCCACACGGTGGACGAGAGCCGGAAGCCGCGGCGCGCGTCGGTGTTCGCCCGGTAGAGCTCGGCGAGTGTCGCGGCCTTCGCCGGCACGAAGCTCTGTGCCGCGCTCAGCGTCAGCGGCCGCTTGCCGTGGATGGCCGAGGCGAGGAACAGCGCGCCGACGGCGCCGGTCACGAAGGAGCTCTTGAGCAGCAGCGTCCGCGGGTCGCCGGTGACGAAGGCCAGCGCGAAGCCGAGGCCGTAGACCAGCAGCATGATGGTGGCGAACTGGTTGAGGGTGCGCTCCCGCACGGCGCTCCACACGATCCGGACCGCCGCCACGCCCGACGCGGCGAGCAGGGCGACCCAGTCGCTGGCGCCCAGCAGGTGCAGCGCGTAGTAGGTGACGACCGGCAGGCCGACGTCCAGCGCCAGCCCACGGATCATGGCCCGCGCCGGGTTGACCGGCGGCCCGTCGTTGCCGGTCGGGGCTGCGGGCTGCTCGTTGCTCGTCATGGCGATGCTCCGGTTCTGGTTCGCGACGGCGGGTGCAGGTGCGGCAACGGGGTAGGTCATGACAGCTCCAGCTCGGTGTCGTCGATCCAGGAGCCGTGGAAGCCGGACGGCACACCGCGGGGAAGTGTCACAGCAGCCACCGCCGCGCCGGCGACGTCGGTGGCGTCGAGCACGAGCAGCTGCGACGCGCTGCCGTCGCGGCGGGTGGTGATGGTGAGCAGCCAGCCGTCGTCCTCCGCCCGGCCGGGTGCGGCCGACGGCACGAACACGGCCTCCCCGGCCACGGTGTGGGCGGCCATGGCGTGCTCGGCGACCGTGCCCTGCGCGGTGTCGAACTTGACGATCCCGGCTCGCCCGGCCGTGTCGGCCACGGCGTAGCGGTAGCGGGCCTCGCGGCCGACGCGCTCGTCGTCGACGGTCGGGAACTCGATGCCCTGGTCGTGCAGTGGCGTCTCGGTGACGGAGCCGGTGGCCGGGTCGAGCGTCCAGCGGTGCAGCCGCGCCGTACCGGTGGCGGCGGCGTCCGCGGCGAGATCGGCACCCAGCCCGCCCCACATCGCGACGGCGTCGGCGGGTGCGTAGCGCGCCGCGTCGAGAACGACCCGGCCGGCCGCGTCGGTGAACGCGTTGCCGACGTGGAAGACGTAGTTGGGCTCCACGTCGAACCAGCGCACCTGGCCGGGACGGTCGAGCGCCATGACGCCGATGCGGGCGCCGTAGGAGGGGTCCCAGCCGAACGGCATGCCCTTGGCCAGCAGCTCGAGCTGGAACGTCATCGGCAGGTCGAGGAAGACGGCGTGCCGGTCGGTGATGGCGAAGTCGTGCATCATCGTCGGCCCAGGTACCGCGATCTCGGCGCTCGTCACGAGCTGCCCGTCGGCGGCGAGCCGGTGGTAGGTGAGGTAGGGCGGCGTCAGCCCGTAGCCGAAGAAGTGCAGCTCCCCGGTGACCGGATCGGTCTTGGGGTGCGCGGTCATGGCCGTGGTGAGCCTGCCGTCGAAGTCGCACGGGCCGACCGTGGCCAGCTCCGGCGTGACGACCTGCGGGAAGCTGCTCTCCACCAGCGCCATGATCCGGCCGGCGTGCGCGATGACGTGGGTGTTGGCGACACCGACGGTGCGGTCGAACGTGCCGTCGGGCCCGATGCCGCTGCGGCCCTCCATCGTGGCGGTGCGCACCCAGCGGTTGCGGTACCACTCGGCCCGGCCGTCGCGGAGCCGGATGCCGTGCAGCATCCCCTGGCCGGTGAACCAGTGGCTGGACACGTCGCCGGGCAGCGGGTTGGGCCCGTTGCGGAAGTAGCGGCCGGTGAGCTCCGGCGGCAGCGCACCCTCGACCGGCAGATCGAACGCCTCGATCTCGTCGGGAACCGGGGCGAGGTGGCCGGCCATGTGGAGCGGGGTGGTGGTCCCTGAGGTCATGGGAGGAGCTTGCACCCTACCGACCTGACATGTCAACTCTGACATGTCGAAGTTGACGTGTACGGTTGCTGCATGTCCCTCTCCCACGCACTGCTGGGCCTGCTGATCGTCGAGCCCCGCAGCGGCTACGAGCTGACGAAGGCGTTCGAGGCCGACATCGGCCGCTACGCCTGGCAGGCCGGCCACACGAGCATCTACCCGGAGCTGGGCAAGCTGGCCGAGGCCGGGTTGATCGAGGTCACCCACGAGGGCGCGCGGGGCAGCCGCACCTACGCCGCCACCGACGCCGGTCGCGACGAGCTGCGCACCTGGCTCCTGCGCCGCCCCCAGCAGAGCAAGGTGCGCAACGAGGACGTGCTGCGGATGTTCCTCATCTCCGCACTGGAGCCCGCCGACGCCATCACCATGCTGCGCGGGATCGCCCAGCACACCGCGGCCGGCGCTGCCGAGCTGCGCCAGATCCGGGAGCTGAACGGCCCCGCGACACAGCGCGGCCCTGCCGGGTTCGGGCTGCTGGCCGCCGAGTTCGGCCTGCGCCAGTTCGATGCCATCCACGGCTGGGCGCAGTGGGCGATCGAGCAGCTGGAGGCGACTGCGGACGGCTCACAGGACGGCGCCGCGGCCCGGTCCGTCGGTTAGCGTTGCTCACATGACGGCGTCGGCACCCCCTGCTCCCGGCGCCGGGCGCGCCGCGGTCGGCGCCGTCACCACCACCACGGTCTCGGTGCTGCCGATCTTCCTCACCGGCGGGCTCGCCGTGCAGCTCTCCGCGGAGCTCGGCTTCGACCCGGCCGGACTCGGCCTGGTCGTCGCGCTCTTCTTCGGGGTGAGCGCGTGCGCGTCCCTGCCGTGCGGATGGCTCGTCGAGCGGTTCGGCTCCACCGTGACCAGCCGAGCAGCCGTGCTCGGCGCCGCGGTCGTGATGCTGCTGGTCGCGGCGCTCGTGCGGTCCTACGCCGCGCTCGTCGTCGTGCTGCTGTGCAGTGCCTGGTGCAACGTGCTGGGCCAGCTCGCGTCCAACCTGACGCTCACGCGCCACATCCCCGCCGCGCGGCTCGGCCTGTCCTTCGGCATCAAGCAGGCCGCCATCCCGCTCGCCACCCTGATCGCCGGCGCAGCGGTGCCGGCGATCGCGCTGACCGTCGGGTGGCGGTGGGCGTACGTCACCGGTGCCGTGCTGGCGCTGTCGGCACTGCTGCTCACGCCGCGCGACGGGGGCGGGTACCGGCGCACCCCCGCGGTGCCCGGCGAGCGCGCCACCGGGGCGCTCGCCGTGATCGGCGTGGCGGCCGGGCTGGCGGCGGCGGCCTCCTCGGCGCTGGGGATCTTCCTCGTCGCCTCCGCGGTGGATCGCGGGATCGACCCCGCCGCCGCCGGGCTCACCCTCACGCTGGGCAGCGTCGTCGGGCTCCTGCTGCGGCTGCTGCACGGCTGGCTCGCCGACCGGCGGCGCGGCGGGCACATCGCCGTCGTGGCGGCCAGCCTGCTGCTGGGTGCGGGCGGGCTCGCGCTGCTCGCCACCCCCGGCACCGCGGCGCTGGTGATCGGCACCGTGCTCGGTTTCGGACTGGGCTGGGCCTGGCCGGGGTTGCTGCAGTTCGCGGTGACGCAGCTCAACCCGTCGGCACCGGTCGCCGCCACGTCGATCGTGCAGGTGGGGGTCTACGGCGGCGGGTTCATCGGGCCGGTCGGGTTCGGCTTCCTCGCGACGCACCTGTCGTTCCCGATAGCGTGGCTCGTCGGATCGGCCACGATGGTCGTCGCGGCCGTCCTGATGGTGATCGGGCGCCGGCTGCTGGCCGTGCACAAGGCGGCACAGGAGCTCCGCGCCGTCCGGTCGTGATCGGCAGCGGCCGGGGCGGCGATCACGCGCGCAGGCGGTCCAGCAGCGCGATCGCGTCATAGGGCGCATGCACCTTGGCATCGTTGTCGAAGTAGACGACGGTGTCGCGATCCCATCCGCGGACCGTCGCCGCCCAGCCGTCGAGCGCGTCCGGGGTGTATCCGCCGACGTAGAGCTCCCCCTCGCCGTGCAGCCGGACGTAGCAGAAATCGGCGGTGACATCGTCGAAGCGCGGCCACTGCCCCGCCGAGTCCGCGACGACGAGCGCCACGTCGTGCGCCCGCAGCAGCTCGCGGAAGGCCGGGTCCCGAAAGGTCTCGTTGCGGACCTCCACCGCGTGGCGCAGCGGGCGGTCGGCGTCGATCTCGAGCAGCGTCCGGCCCTCCATCCGCTCGTCGTGGCGGACCGCGAGCGCGGCAGCGGCCGTGGACGTCCGGGGCAGCAGCGCCAGGAACGTCGCCATGCGGTCGGGATCGAGCCGCATCCGTGGCGGGAGCTGCCACAGCACCGGACCGAGCTTCGCCCCCAGCGCCAGCACCCCGGAGGCGAAGAAGTTGGCGAGCGGCGTCTCCACCTCGCGCAGCTGCTTCATGTGCGTGATGAACCGCGGCGCCTTCACGGAGAACAGGAAGTCGTCCGGGGTCTCCGCGGCCCAGGCGCGGTAGTTCTCGGGGCGCTGCAGCGCGTAGAACGACCCGTTGATCTCGATGCTGGTGACCTGCCGCGAGAGGTGCTCCAGCTCGCGGCGCTGCGGGAGCCCCTTCGGGTAGAACGTGGTGCGCCACGGCGGGTAGCGCCACCCCGACGTCCCCACCCGCACCCGTGCCACCTGCAGGAGCATCCCACCGGACTGTCACGATGTGCAGCGTGGATGCTGTGATCGTGACGGGCGCCGCGGGCGCACTCGGACATGCTGTGGTCGCCGAGTTCCTGGCGGCGGGCCGGCCGGTGGTCGCGCTCGACCGCCCCAGCGCGCACCTCGACGCGCTCGGTGAACGCGACGGCGTGCACCACATCGCCGTCGACCTGGCGTCCCGGGCCGCGGTGCAGGAGGCGTTCGGCGCCGTCGACGCACTGCCCGTCACGGCAACGGCGCTGGTCGGGCTCGCCGGTGGGTTCACCCCCGGCGCGCTGACCGACGTCGACGAGGAGCAGCTCGACAGCCTGTTCCGCTCCAACTTCGGCTCGGCGCTGTGGACGGCGCAGGCCGTGGCCCCGCGGTTCGCCGCTGCCGGTGGCGGCGCCATCGTCAACGTCGGGTCGCGCACCGCGGTGGAGGGGCCGGCGCCGATCGTCCACGCCACCAGCAAGGCGGCGGTGGTGCGGCTCACGCAGCTGCTCGCCGGGGAGCTGCGCGCGCAGAAGATCCGGGTGAACGCCGTGCTGCCCTCCACCATCGACACTCCGGCCAACCGCAGCTGGATGTCACCCGAGATGGCCGCTCGCGCCGTCGCCCCGGAGGCCATCGCCAAGGTCATCGTCTTCCTCTGCGGTCCCGACGCGGCACCGATCAGCGGTGCGGCGATCCCGGTCTACGGCGATGCCTGACCTGCAGGAGGCCGTCGACGCGGCGCTGGGCTGGCCGGTCGACAACGTCGCGGTCGCCGTGGTCGGCGCCGACGGCACGGTGCGTGCCGCGGCGGGCGACCAGCGGCGACCGTTCCGGCTGGCGTCGGTCACGAAGCTGCTCGCGGCCTACACCACCCTGATCGCCGTGGAGGAGGGCGCGGTGGAGTGGGACACCCCGGCCGGGCCGGAGGGCTCCACCGTGCGGCACCTGGCCTCGCACACGTCCGGGCTCTCGTTCACCGACGGCGTCGTGCAGGCGCGCCCGGGTGCGAAGCGGATCTACTCCAACGTCGGGTTCGAGGTGCTGGGCGCCACCATCGCGGCCGCCGCCGGCATGCCGTTCGCGCAGTACCTGCGCGAGGCCGTCTGCGAGCCGCTGGGGATGGCGGACACGACGCTGGACGGCTCCCCCGCCGCCGACGGCGTGGCCACCGCGGCCGACCTGGCGCTGTTCGCCGCCGAGCTGCAGGCGCCCACGCTCGTGCACCCCGACACGCTGCGCGAGGCCACCACGGTGGCCTTCCCGGGCGTCGACGGGATCCTGCCCGGCTACGGCAGGCAGCGGCCCAACGACTGGGGCCTGGGCTTCGAGATCCGCGACGGCAAGTCCCCGCACTGGACGGGCGCGCACAGCTCCCCCCGGACGTTCGGGCACTTCGGGCAGGCGGGCACGTTCCTGTGGGTGGACCCGGACGCGGGTGCGGCCTGCGTCGCGCTCACCGACCGCGACTTCAACCCGTGGTCGGTGGCGGCCTGGCCGCCGTTCACCGACGGGGTACTCGCGGCGCTGTAGGGGCGACAACCACCGCGCAGGACTGCTGACCGCGCCGAACGGTCGCCCTGTGCGGCGCTCGACGGGGCGGGAATGTTCTGCCGGGGTCGGCCGTTGAGCCAGCTGTCCGCATCGGGCGATCGAGCCCCGGGTCCCACCCTTTTGCCACCCCTTGTGGTGCGCCACGTGCCGAGAGGCGCCCGGCGCCCGGTTCGGACGAGGTCGATCTCCGCAGCGCGGGAATGTTCTGCGGGGGTCGGCGGTTGTGAGGACTGTTCGGTCCGGGCGATCCGAGCCCCGGGTCTCAACATTTGCCACCTCTTCGGAGGTGCGCCAAGCGCCGTGAGGCGCCCGGCGTCCGGGCCGAACACTCAAACCCCCCTCCTTCCCCATCGCAGCTCGCTGCGTCCATGTCCCACCACGGACGCAGCTTCCCGGCGGCGCCGGCCCCCGACGGCGCCGCCCCTCACACCTGGCTCCCGGGGAACAATTCGCAGGTCGGAGCCGTTGTCACCAGTACCCGACGGGGAAGAGGCAGCACCATGAAGGGCGACCGAGTAGAGATCGTGATCGACGCCGGCAGCGGCACCACCCGCACCTACGAGATCGTCGCGACGCGCGCAGGCCGCAAGGTCGGCATCACGCATGCACGCGGTGTCGTCGAGGTCAGCGAGACCACCCGCGGCGGCAGCACGGTACGCACGGCCCGCTTCCTCGCCAACCGCGTGCTGGCACTCGTGGAGCACCCGGCGCTCGATAATCCGGTCGCCGACGAGATCACCCCGGCCCTACGCTCCGTCTGATCCCGACCAAGGCAGACTGCATTTCACCATGACCACTCCCGCGGCCCGAGCCACTGACGCGCGCCCCGCGCAGGTCACCCCACCAGCCGACGCCCTCCCCTCCCGCGAGGGCGTCGTGCCCGCCGGTGGTGGTGGCAGCGGCGGCGACCAGAGGACGGGCCGCGGGAGCGCGGACATCCCCGCCCGGAAACGCCGGCCACGGCGCAGGCGCCCCCGGTCCGCGGCCGACACCGCCGTGGACAACGCCGGCCCCGATGCGCCGGCCGCACCTGATGCCGCAGCCGGAACCCGTGCCGCTGCCGATACCCCGGCCGCTGCCGAGGCGAACGGCGCACCGCGAGCACGCCCGGGCCGCAACCGCCGGCCGGAGGGCACACGCGACGCCGGTCCCGTCCCCGTCCTCACCGAGGCCGACGTGCACGCGCTCGCCGAGCGCCTCCCCGCGCTGACGCTGCGCGAGGAGCATCGCCTGTCGCGGCGCCTCGACACCGCCCGCCGCACCCGCGACCACGTCGCCAGGGGCCGCGCGCTGGCCGGCGTCGCCGCCGCGATCGACACCGCCGAGCTGCAGATCACCGCCCGGCGCGCTGCCGTACCGGCCATCAGCTACCCGGCCCAGCTGCCGGTCAGCGCTCGCCGCGAGGACATCGCCGCCGCCATCCGCGATCACCAGGTCGTGATCGTCGCGGGTGAGACCGGCTCCGGGAAGACCACCCAGATCCCCAAGATCTGCCTCGAACTCGGCCGCGGCGTGCGTGGCCTCATCGGCCACACCCAGCCCCGCCGGATCGCCGCGCGCACCGTCGCGGCCCGCATCGCGGAGGAGCTGCACACCGAGCTCGGCGACGCCGTGGGCTGGAAGGTGCGCTTCACCGATCAGGTCGGCGAGAAGACGCTGGTCAAGCTCATGACCGACGGCATCCTGCTCGCCGAGCTCACCGGCGACCGCATGCTGTGGCAGTACGACACGCTGATCATCGACGAGGCCCACGAGCGCAGCCTCAACATCGACTTCATCCTCGGGTACCTCGCGCAGCTGCTCCCCCGGCGCCCCGACCTCAAGGTCGTGATCACCTCCGCCACGATCGACCCGGAGCGGTTCGCCCAGCACTTCGGCACCCCGCAGCAACCGGCGCCGATCATCGAGGTCTCCGGGCGCAGCTTCCCCGTCGAGGTGCGCTACCGCCCGGTCGTCGACCCCGACGATCCCGAGGCCGATCCCGACCGCGATCAGCTCGACGCCATCGGCGACGCCGTGGCCGAGCTGCAACGCGAGGGGGACGGCGACATCCTCGTGTTCCTGCCCGGCGAGCGGGAGATCCGCGACGCCGCCGACGCGCTGGACAAGCGCAACCTCCGCGGCACCGAGATCGTGCCGCTCTACGGCAGGCTGTCCATCGCCGAGCAGCAGCGCGTCTTCGCCCCGCACACCGGGCGTCGGGTCGTGCTCGCCACGAACGTCGCCGAGACCTCGCTCACCGTGCCGGGCATCCGCTACGTCGTCGACCCGGGCACCGCGCGCATCTCGCGCTACTCGCGGCGCCTCAAGGTGCAGCGGCTGCCGATCGAGAAGATCAGTCAGGCCAGCGCCAACCAGCGCGCCGGCCGCTGCGGCCGGGTCGCCGACGGCATCTGCATCCGGCTCTACGCCGAGGACGACTTCGACGCCCGCCCCGAGTTCACCGACCCCGAGATCCTGCGCACCAACCTCGCGTCGGTCGTGCTGCAGATGATCTCGCTGGAGCTCGGTGAGATCACCGCGTTCCCGTTCGTCGACCCGCCGGACGCGCGCAACGTCGGCGACGGCATCGCACTGCTGCACGAGCTCGGCGCGCTCGACGGCCGCAACGCGCTCACCCCCGTCGGGCGCGCGTTGGCGGCGCTGCCGGTCGACCCGCGCCTGGGCCGCATGCTGGTGGAGGCCGACCGCAACGGGTGCCTGCGCGAGGTGCTGGTGATCGCTGCCGCGCTGTCGGTGCAGGATCCGCGCGAGCGTCCGACCGAGCGGCGCCAGGCCGCCGACGAGAAGCACGCGCGGTTCGCGGAGGACGGCTCCGACTTCCTGGCGTTCCGCAACCTGTGGACCTACGTCAACGAGCAGCGCGCCGAGCTGTCCGGCAGCCGTTTCCGCCGGATGCTGCGCGACGAGTTCCTGCACTACCTGCGCATCCGCGAGTGGCAGGACCTGCACAGCCAGCTCCGGTCCGCCGCCCGCAACGCGGGGCTGACGCCCAACGACACGGATGCCGACGCCGACCGCATCCACATCTCCGTGCTGGCCGGACTGCTGTCGCAGATCGGCCTGCGCGAAGCCGAGACGCGGGAGTACCTCGGCGCCCGCGGCGCCAAGTTCATGATCTTCCCCGGCTCCTCGCTGGCGAAGAAGCAGCCGCGCTGGGTGATGGCAGCCGAGCTCGTCGAGACCTCCCGGCTGTTCGCCCGCACCGTCGCGCGGATCAAGCCGGAGTGGATCGAGCCGGTGGCCGGTCACCTGGTGAAGCGCACGTACTCGGAGCCGCACTGGTCGCGCAAGCGGGCGGCGGCCGTGGCCGTCGAGCGGGTCACGCTGCACGGCATCCCGATCGTCGTCGACCGCAACGTCGACTACGGCCGCATCGACGCCGAGACATCGCGCGAGCTGTTCATCCGCCACGCGCTCGTCGAGGGCGACTGGGACACCCGCCACCGGTTCTTCCACGCCAACCGCGAGCTGCTCGAGGACGTCGAGGAGCTGGAGCACCGCGCACGGCGGCGCGACCTCGTGGTCGACGAGGAGACGCTCGTCGCGTTCTACGAGCAGCGCATCCCCGCCGACATCGTGTCCGGCCGCCACTTCGACACCTGGTGGAAGAAGACGTCGCGCCGGGAGCCGCAGCTGCTCGACTTCACCGAGGAGATGCTGCGCACCGCGCAGGCCGAGGCGATCGACCCCGCATCCTACCCCGATCACGTCGAGGCGGGCGGGCTGACGCTGCCGCTGTCCTACGCCTTCGAGCCCGGGCACCGCGACGACGGCATCACCGTCGACGTGCCCGTTGCCGCGTTGCACCAGATCGATCCGACGCCGTTCACGTGGCAGGTGCCGGGGCTGCGCGAGGAGCTGGTCACGGCACTGATCAAGACGCTGCCGAAGAACCTGCGACGGCTGTTCGCCCCCGCCCCGGACCACGCCCGAGCGGTGCTCGCCCGCCTGCGGGCAGGCGACGAGCCGCTGCTCGACGGCCTGGAGCGCGAGCTCGGCCGCATGCGTGAGGTCCGCATCCCCCGCGAGGCGTGGGAGCTCGACCGGCTGCCCGAGCACCTGTCGGTCACGTTCCGGGTGATCGGTGAGGACGGGCACGAGATCACCCGCGGCACCGATCTCGAGGCGCTGCGCCACAAGCTGGCGCCGCGCGTCCGCGCCGAACTGGCGGCCGCGGGCGTCGAGCTGGAACGCACCGGGCTCACCACCTGGACGATCGGCACCCTCCCGCGGGAGCACAGCATCCGGCGCGGCAGCCACGTCGTCACCGGCTTCCCCGGGCTGATCGACCGCGGCTCGGCGGTGGACGTCCGGGTCTTCCCGACGGCCGCCGAGCGCGACCCGGCGCACCTGCGCGGCGTCCGGCGACTGCTGCTGCTCGAGACGCCGTCACCGGCGCGGCAGGTGCAGCGCGAGCTCGACAACACCACCAAGCTGACGCTGTCACGCAACCCGCACGGCTCGGTCTCCGCGCTGCTGGAGGACTGCGTCACCGCCGCCGCCGACGCTCTGATCATCGCGGCCGGCGGGCCCGCATGGGACGAGCGCGGCTACACCCGGCTGCGCACGCTGTTCCAGCAGCGGCTCGGCTCCACCACGCTGCAGGTGCTGCAGGCCGTGCGCGGCGTGCTCGCTGTGTGGCACCGCGTGCAGGGTCAGGTCGGCGACCTGCGCGCCCCGCTGCTGCAGGCCGGCCGTGCCGACATCACCGCGCAGCTCGACGCGCTGGTGCGCCCCGGCTTCGTCACGGCTGCGGGAGCGTCGCGGCTGGCCGATGTCGCACGCTACCTCGAGGCCATCGAGCGCCGGATCGAGAAGCTGCGCGTCGACACCGTTCGCGACGCCGAGTGGACCGCGCAGGTCCACGTCGCCGCCGACGAGTACGACGCCGAGGTGGCCGCACTCCCCGCGGGCGTCGAACCGTCCCCGGCTCTGCGCGAGGTGCGCTGGATGATCGAGGAGCTGCGGGTCGGCCTGTACGCGCACCCGATGCGCACGCGCTACCCGATCTCGATCAAGCGGATCCAGAAGGCCATCGACGAGCTGCCGCGCTGATCTGCAGGGTCAGCTCCGGGCGTGTCGTGGGGCCGGGGCGGGCATCTGCGCCGGGATCTGCCCCGACACCGGGATCGGCGCGGTGATCGCCGGGATGCCGGATCGCTCCCCGTCGAGCCGCGGCCCCGGCACGGACACTGCCGCGCCCGCCCTCGGCTTCGCCATCCGGAACGTCTGCGGCCCGGTCGCGAGTGCCCGCCACGGCCGCGTCAGCGAGGCCGCCACCCGATCCGGGAACGGGCTGTGCTTGCGGGCCAGCGCGGGCTTCTCCACCAGGAACCACGAGGCGAGCGCGACCGGCACCGTCGAGACCATCGCGATCGCCACGAACGACCAGTCCGGCAGCCAGCGCACCGACGTCAGCGCGAGCAGCTGGATCACCGGCCAGTGGTAGATGTAGATGCCGTACGACAGGTCCACGCGCAGCGACACGAACCGCGTGCCGGCCAGCGCTAGCCAGAACACCAGGTAGGCGGCGGGCACCGCGCCGAGCAGGCGGTAGTTGTCCGGGAACGCGACCGCCGAGAAGATCACCACGGCGAGCGCGAGCAGCGCGTACCAGCCGCGCATCGGGATCCGCTCGCCGTAGAGGTAGGCCACGGCGCCGAGCGCGAACATCAGGACGAGCCGCAGGACCTTGTCGCTCACCGGCACCGCGAAGCCGTTCTCCTGCAGCACCGTCAGCACGATCAGCACCGCGGCGAAGGCAGGCACCACCCAGCGGCGCCTGCGCAGCAGCCCGACCACGCCGAGTGCGGCGACCAGCACGTAGCAGAACGCCTCGAACGTCAGCGTCCACAATGCACCGTTGAACGACGGCTCGTACGGGGCCGCCGCGAGCACGCCGCCGATGTCGTACTGCTGGATCACCAGGAACGAGTCGACGACGAGGAACCGCCACGCCGACGGGGCACCGGTGAAGCCTTCGATGCCCGACATCCCCTGGATGAGCGCCGCGAGCGGGGCGACGACCAGCGCGCAGACCAGCAGGCACACCCAGAAACCGGGCATGATCCGCAGGAACCGGTGCCAGGCGAAGCGCGGCAGCGAATTCAGGCGCAGGTAGCTGCGGGTGACCAGGAACCCGCTCAGCACGAAGAACCCGTCGACCCCGAACTCGCCCGTGGTGCCCGATCGCGCCCAGAACGTTCCGGCGTGGCCCTGCAGGATGCAGGCATGCTCCACCACGACCATCGCGGCGAACACCAGCCGCAGGATGTCGAAGTTGTTCTTCCCGGTGTCGAAACGCTCGCGCAGCGTCGGCGCCACGTGCCCCCCAGCCCATCCGTGATGATCAGGACTTGCCGGGCATCAAGGTCACAATCGGCACCCTTGCCCGATGACCTGTCGCACGAATGCGCCCGACCGTTACCGGCCCGGATGACGGGAAATCACGGAATGCGGTGATCGGCTCAGCCGGCCGTGAGCGTCGCCGCGAACCCGGCCAGCAGCGCGTCCACCGCGAAGGTGAAGCGATCACCGTCGGACACGCCCTGGCCGGTTGTCGCGGCGCGGTGCAGCAGCGGGAAGCGGTCGGCGTCGAGCGTGGCGAGGTGCGCCGTCGAGCCCGGTCCTGATCGCTCGTTGACCGGCGTCGTGCCGACCTCGGCCGCGGTGTGGCCGAGGACGAACACCGTGATCGCATTGATCACGTCGACAGCCCGCGCCGGCGGGAAACCCGCCTCGCAGAGCGCCCCCAGCCCCTGCTCCACCACCTGCAGCGTCGACGGCGTCGACGCCGGCCTGGTGACCGCCAGCGGTAGCACGCCGGGGTGGCGCAGCAGCGCGGCACGGAGCGTCCGGGCACCGGTGCGCAGGTCATCGCGCCAGGTCGCGGCGCCGATCGGCGACGGGGTGGCGCCCGCGAGCACGCGATCCACCAGCCCGTTGAGGAGGGCGTCCTTGTTCGGCACGTAGTGGTAGAGCGTCATGGCCTCGACGCCGAGCTCGATGGCGACCCCCCGCATCGTGACCGCGCGGAGCCCATCGCGGTCGAGCACGGCCAGCGCCGCGTCGAGCACGAGCCCGACGCTGAGCCCCGCCCGCTCACCCCGGGTGCGCTGCGCCATCCCGACCTCCCTTGACTCTCTTACGGGGTAAGCGCATCGGTAAATCTTACAAAGTAAGAGAGGAACCGCGACGGATGGCAAACAGGTCGTGCGCGACTTCTTCGAGGCGATCAACGAGCGCAGGCTGGACGATCTCGGCGAGTTCATGGCGGCCGACGTGATCGACCACAACAAGATCATCCATGGCGAGCCGGACGAACCCGGTGCCGCCTTCGACGCCGTCCGCCAGCAGCTCTCCGCATTCGGCGAGGGCGGGATGTTCCCCGAGGAGCTCATCGCCGAAGGCGATCCGGTGGTGGCCAGGCTGACGGTGCGGGGCACCACACCGGCACGCATCCGCGGATGCCCGAGCCGGATCTTCACGATGGCCGCAGGGAAGAGCGCCGAGATCCGGGCGGTCAGCGACCGGCTCGGCATGTTCCTCCAGCTGGGCTGGGACTGGCCGACGGATCGGTGAGCGTCAGCGGTAGGCGGAGCGGGCCGTCGGCTCCAGCACCAGCACCTGCGCCGCGTCCGGGACCTCGAGTGCGGCACGCGCCGCGCGCAACGCCGCCGCGTCGGGGAAGCGCGCGAACCACACCTCGGCCGGCTCGGGCCGCACCGGCAGCGCCGGGAAGTCGTTCACGGCAGCCGCCGTGCGGAGCACGACGAGCGGCGCCCCCAGCCGGGCCGCGGCGGCCGCCGGATCGGGCGCGCGGTCCAGGTGCACCACGGCGAGCACCCGCCCCGGCTCCCCCGCGCCGTCCGTCCGTTCCGCCACGCAGAACTCGCCATCGACGGGCGCGAGCAGGAGGACGTCGTCCGAGTCGATCATCGTGGCGTTGGCCGCATCGCGGTGTTCCTTCCACACCGGACCGCCGTAGAACTCCGTGAGCCCGGCCAGCCGCGTCGCCATGTCGGCGAAGCCCCGGATCCAGACGAACCGATCGGGGTCGCCGACATCGCGGAACGTGCCGATCACCCGGATCCCCGCTTCCTCCTGCGCCTCGACGAACTCGCGCTCGAACAGCGTGACGAGATCGTCCCGACGACCGGGACGCAGGGTGTACTGCCGCAGCTCGACGATGCTCACCGCCCGCACGCTAGGCGGATTAGCTGACAACCGGCGGCAGCTATCCACCGAGGCGGGTGGTCCGTGCGCCTCGATCCCGGGGCCGCCGATGTCAGGGGCGCACCTGGATCTTGCGGCCGACGCCCTTGCGGAACTGGTCGAGCGCGGCCGGGTACTCGTCGAGCGACATCCGGTGGCTGATCATGATGTCGGCCCGCAACGCGCCCTCGGCGAACAGCTCGGCCGCCCGCTCGAAGCTGTGCAGCACCGCCATCGACCCGACGATCCGGATCTCCTGGTTGTAGATCTTGAACGGGGAGAAGCGGGCCACCGCACCCTCGTTGGACACCCCGAACTGCTGGAACGTGCCGCCCTTGCCGACGCGCCCCAGACCGTCCTCGATGGCCGCCACCACCCCGGTGGCGTCGATGACCACGTCCCAGCCGCGCGGCCGGTCGAGCTCGTCGGCGCTGGTGACGGTGGCCGAGCAGCCCAGCGTCTTCGCCGTCTCGAGGCGGGTGGGGTTGAGGTCGACCATGCTGACGCTGGCGGCGCCGGCGCGCTTGGCCAGCTCCATCATCATCAGGCCCATCGTGCCCGCGCCGTAGATCAGGTAGTGATCACCCAGCTGCGGCGCCAGCACGTCGAACCCGCGGACCGCACACGAGAGCGGCTCGATCAGCGCCGCGTCGGCGGGCGCCACGCCCGCCGGCAACACCACGCAGTTGGCCACCGGCGCCACCGCGAACTCGGCGGCACCCCCCGCGGTGGTGACACCGATCGCGGCCCACCGCTCGCAGAGGTTGCCCCGGCCGCGACGGCAGTAGTAGCACTCGCCGCAGTGCAGCGACGGGTCGACGGCCACCTGGTCGCCCACCCGCACCTCGGTGACGTCGGATCCGAGCGCCACCACCTCACCGGCGAACTCGTGCCCCGGGATCACCGGCAGCGTGGGAGCGAACTCCCCCTCCGCGATGTGCAGGTCGGTGCCGCAGATGCCGCACGCGGCGACCTTCACCACCACCTGCCGGGGGCCCGGTGTCGGATCCGGGACCGTCTCGACGGTCACCGCGTCCGCACTGATCACTGCCGCTCTCACTACTTCACTGCTCCCAACGAGAGTCCCTGTACGAGCTTGTCCTGTGCCGAGAAGCCGGCGATCAGCACCGGCAGCGACACGATCACCGCAGCCGCGCACACCTTCGCCAGGAACAGCCCCTGGCTGGTGACGAAGCTGGTGAGGAACACCGGAGCAGTCTGCGCCACCGTGCCGGTGAGCACCCGGGCGAACAGCAGCTCGTTCCAGCTGAAGATGAAGCAGATCAGCGAGGTGGCCGCGATCCCGGGCAGCACGATCGGCATGACGATCGTGCGCAGCGTCCGCGTCAGCGAGCAGCCGTCCATCGAGGCCGCCTCGAGGATCTCACCCGGCACCTCGGCGAGGAACGAGCGCATCATCCAGACGGCGATCGGCAGGTTCATCGACGTGTACAGGATGATCAGCAGCCAGATGTTGTCGAGCATCCCGATGCCCTGCGCGATCAGGTAGATCGGCAGCAGGCCCGCCACCACCGGCAGCATCTTCGTGGACAGGAAGAAGAACAGGACGTCCGTCCACTTCTTCACCGGCTTGATCGACAGCGCGTAAGCGGCGGGGATCGCGAACGCGAGCACGAGCACCGTCGACAGCACGCTCGCCGTGATCGAGTTCAGCAGCGGCGGCCACGGACTCGCCCCGGTGCCACCCCCGAAGAAGTTGGCGTAGCCGTCCAGCGTCAGCGGGGCGAACACCGACGGCGGGTTGGTGGCCGCGTCGGTCTCGCTGTGGAACGACGTGAGCAGCATCCAGACCACCGGCAACACGAACAGGATGCCGACGAGCCAGGCGACCACGCCGAGCACGACGCCCGAGCGTCCGCGCTTGGCGAGCGCCGCCGTGTCGGCGGCTGCGGTGCGCGACCGCTCCGCGGTTGTGGTGGTCATTTGGACCCCTCCTCGCGGAACAGCGACGACACGGTGCGCAGCGCGAACGTGGCGATGAGAATGGTGCCGATCACGACGACGACGCCGGCCGCGGAGGCCCGCCCGTAGTCGTGAGCGGTGTAGAACACCTGGTAGATCGTGTACGGCAGGTTGGCCGTGCCGAGCCCGCCCGACGTGATCGTGAAGACCGCGTCGAAGTTCTGCACGATGTAGATCGACCCGAGCAGGCCACCGAGCTCCAGGTACTGGCGCAGGTGCGGGAACGTCATGTGGCGGAAGATCTGCCAGCCGCTGCACCCGTCGATCTGGGCCGCCTCGATGACGTCCAGCGGCTTGCCCTGCAGGCCGGCCAGCAGGATCAGCATCATGAACGGCGTCCACTGCCACACCAGCGCGATGACCACCGACGTCAGCGGCGCCACCGTGACCCAGTCCGGCTGGATGGCATTGGCCCCGAAGATCCACGTCAGCACGCCGTTGAGCAGGCCGTACTCCGGGTTGAACAGCGCGTGCTTCCACAGCAGCGCCGCCGCGACGGGCACCACCAGGAACGGGGTGATCATCATCGTGCGGACGATGCCGCGGCCACGGAAGGTGCGGTCGAGCAGCAGCGCGATGAGCATGCCGAGCAGCAGGCTGATCAGCACGACCGACACGGTGAGCAGGATCGTCGTGAAGATCGCGTTGCGCGTGTTGATGTCGCCGAGCACGCGCCCGAAGTTGTCGAAGCCGGCGAACCCGACCTCGTCGGGGTAGTAGGCGTTCCAGTTCATGAACGAGATGACGAGCGTGCCGACGAACGGCAGCTGCGTCACGATGATCATGAAGATCAGCGCCGGGAGCAGCGGCGCCCGGCGGGCCCACGCTCCGGCCCGTTGCAGCGGGCGACCGCTGTGCGGCTGTGCCGACCCGGCCGCGCTCGTCGGACGTTCCACTGTGGTGCTCACGAGTTACCTCCCACTCGGGACCGGTAGCGGGCTGCCACGTCGTCGGCCAGGTCCTGGCCGCGTTGCAGCGCGTCGGGCACGCTGATCTGACCCGCGATCGCCGAGCTGATCTCCTGCGACACCTGCGTGCCGAGGTCGGGGAACTCGGGGATGTCGACGAACTGGATGCCCAGCGCCGGTCGGGGCTGCACCCCGGGGTTGCGCGGGTCGGCAGCGTCGATCGCGGCCTTGGTCGGCGCCGCGAACGACGAGGACTCCTTGAGGTAGTCCGGGTTGGAGTAGGTGGAGGCCCGCTTGCCGGCCGGGACGCTGGACCACCCGATCTGCTTCCCGACGAGGTTCTCGTACCCCTTGCTCGACGCCCACGAGATGAACTTCCAGGCGGCGTCCTTCTTCTGGCTCGCCTGCTGGATGCCCCACGACCAGGCGTAGAGCCAGCCCGAGCTCTTCGTGTCCACCACCGGAGCCGGGGCGTATCCGATCTTGCCCTTGACCGGGGAGTCGGCGGCCTCGAGCGAGCCCGCCGCCGACGTCGCGTCGTACCACATCGCGACGTTGCCCTGGATCAGGTTGTTGAGGCACTCGGTGAACCCGGCCTGCGGGGCGCCGGTCTCGCCGTGCGCCCGCACGAGGTCGACGTAGAACTGCACGGCCTTGGTGAACTCCGGGGCGTTGACCTGGGCCTGCCAGTCCTTCGTGAACCAGGTGCCGCCGAACGTGTTGACCACCGTGGTGAG
This sequence comes from Pseudonocardia sp. GCM10023141, assembly GCF_042653605.1. Lineage (NCBI taxonomy): Bacteria > Bacillati > Actinomycetota > Actinomycetes > Pseudonocardiales > Pseudonocardiaceae > Pseudonocardia > Pseudonocardia sp. GCM10023141. Next base: position 89,380 of record NZ_JBHSIR010000060.1, on the reverse strand, counting down.
CGGGGCGAAGACCTGGCCCCACCCGGGCTGGCCGCGCAGGCAGATGCCCTTCATCCCGGGCTGGGCGCCGTCGGCCTTGGCGGCGATGTCGGCGACCTGCTGCCAGGTCGGGTTGGCGGGCATCGTGATGCCCTTCGCCGCGAGCACATCCTTGCGGTACATGAGGAACGACGACTCGCCGTAGAACGGCTCGCCGTAGATCTTGCCGTCGTCGCCGGTCATCGACGCCGTCATCGGCTTGAGGATGTCGGACTGGTCGAAGCCCGGATCGGCCGCGAGGTAGGGATCCAGCGGCGCGATCCACTTGCTGCGTGCGTAGATCGGGATCTCGAAGTTGGAGACGGTCGCGACGTCGTACTGGCCTGCCTGGCTGGAGAACTCCTGGCTGATCTTGTCGCGGACGTCGTTCTCGGGCAGCACGGTGAAGTTCACCGAGATGCCGGTCTCCTTCGTGAAGTTGTCGGCCGTGAGCCGCTGCAGGTCCACCATCTGCTGGTTGTTCACCATCAGCACGTTGATGCTGTTGGGCCCGCCGCCTCCGACGCCACCACCCCAGCCCGCGCATGCGGTGCTCGACACTCCGACGACCAGCGCGAGCAGCATCGCCCGCACTCCCGACCGCCTCATCGCGTCCTCCAAGGGTTGACAAGCCGCGCTCAGATGAGCGCACTCGTGCACAGGTGAAAGCTTGTGGCACGGGTCACCGCCCGTCAATACTTCATGCAACAATGGGCATGCGAGCGCTCATATGAGCAAGGGGGTGGATCATCGTGGCTACCGAGGGCCCGGCGCAGCTGGTGCTGACTGCGTCCGTCGCACGGCGCTACTACCTCGACGGACGCTCCAAGGTGGAGATCGCCGAGGAGTTCGCGCTGAGCCGGTTCAAGGTCGCGCGCCTGCTGGAGGACGCCCGCAGCAGCGGCCTGGTGCGCATCGAGATCGTGCACCCCGGCGTCGTCGACGTCGACCTGTCCGGCCGCCTGATGGACGCGCTCGGGCTGCAGCACTGCATCGTCACCGACACCCCCGACGAGCACCCGGCCACCCTGCGCGACCACCTCGGCGCCGCCGCGGCCGACCTGCTCACCGAGATCGTCGAGCCCGACGACGTGCTCGGGCTGTCCTGGTCCCGGTCGGTCAGCGCGATGGCCACTCTGCTGCGCAGGCTGGCGCCCGTGCCGGTCGTCCAGCTCACCGGGGCGCTGGCGCGGCCGGGCGCCGACGACAGCTCCATCGAGCTCGTGCGCGAGGTCGCCCGCACCGCGGGCGGGCCTGCATATTTCTTCTACGCGCCGATGGCCGTGCCCGACGCCGCGACGGCGCGGGCGCTGCGCCAGCAGCCCGAGGTCGCGCGGGCGTTCTCGCTGATCGGGTCGGTGACCAAGGCGGTGGTCGGGGTCGGGGCGTGGGAACCCGAGCAGTCCACCCTCTACGACGCCGCGGCCGAGGGCGAGCGCGCCCAGCTGACGAAGCTCGGGGTCTGCGCCGAGGTCTCCGGGCTGCTGCTCGACGCCGACGGCGAGCCGATCGCCACCGACCTCACCGAACGCATGATCGGCATCACCGCTGATCAGATGCGCGCGGTGCCCGAGGTGATCGGCATCGTCTACGGCCCCACCAAGGTGCGCGCCGTGCTCGCCGCGGTGCGCGGGGGTCTCGTCGACAGCCTCGTCACGCACTCGACGCTCGCCACGGCGCTCGTCGCGCAGGCCCAGCTCGAGCAGGCCCGCCCGCCGGCGCGCCGCCGGAAGCCGCAGCGCCGGGCGGCCCCGTGACGGTGGAGGTCCCCCTGCTCGGCGGCACCGCCAACCGTGGACTGGTGTACCGCGTCGGCAACACCGTGCGCCGCCCGCTGCGGCCCGACGCGGCCGGTACGCACGCGCTGTTGCGCCACCTCGAGGACGTCGGGTTCGACGGTGCCCCCCGCATCCTCGGCATCGACGGAGCCGGCCGCGAGGTGGTCAGCTACGTGCCCGGCGACGCGGTCACGGCGCCGACGCCGGCGTGGGGGCTCACCGACATCGCACTGCGCAGCGTCGGCGAGCTGCTGCGCCGCTTCCACGACGCTGCCGCCGACTTCGACCCCTCGCCCCACCCGTGGCCGCACCGCGCGCCGCAGCCGTGGGCCGGGCCGGGCGTCACCCACAACGACCCCAACCTGGACAACTTCGTCTTCCGCGACGGCCGGGCCGTCGCCCTGATCGACTTCGACCTCGCCGCCCCTGGCGCTCCTGTGTGGGACGTGGCGGCAGCCGCGCGACTGTGGGCGCCGCTGCGGTCACCGGGCGACGTCGACGACAGCAGGCGCGATCGCGGCCTGGAACGACTGCGGATCCTCGCCGACGCCTACCGGCTCGACGACGCGGGCCGCGCCGGGCTGGTGGCGGCGGTGCGGGCGAGCCACGACTGGATGTGCGACATCGTGCGCGACGGCGCGCTGCGCGGCGTCCCCGGCTTCGCGGCGTACTGGGGACCGGACGCGGCATTGCGGGCGCGCCGCACGGATGCGTGGCTGGAGCGCAACACGGACGCCATCACCGCAGCGCTGGGCTGATCCTCGCCGGCACACACCGGCGGTGCCCCGCACACACCGTGCACGGTGTGTGCCGCGACGCCAAGGTGGGTGCCGGCGAGGACTCGATCAGGACCCGCCGAACTCGGCCTTCCAGGCCTTGAACCCGCCGTCGATGTCGGTGGCGTTGTGCAGGCCGATGTCCTGCAGCGACGCCGCCGCGAGGCTCGACGAGTAGCCCTCCGAGCAGAACAGCACCCACGTGACGTCGTGATCGACGGCCTCCGGGATGCGCGCGTCGGACGTGGGGTCCAGCCGCCACTCGATGTGGTTGCGCTCGATCACCAGCGCCCCGGCGATCTCGCCCTCCTGCTCGCGCTGCCAGCCGGGGCGGGTGTCGACGAGGTACGCGCCGTGCGCCACCAGCTCCGCTGCCCGGCGCGGATCCGGGCGGTCCAGCCGCGCCCTCGCCGCTTCGAGCAGATCGTTCACCGTGCGGGTCATCCCACTCCCTCCGAGGAGCCGGCCGCCGTCAGCACCGTACGGGTGCGGCGCAGGCGACGCTCCGGCTCGACGCTGTAGTACGACATGGCCGTCAGAGGCGGAGAATAGGCGTGCACGCTGACCGCGGGTGTGGCGGAGTGGTTGCCGACGTCGTGCACGTGCCCCAGCGGGAAGCCCGCGCTGCGGCCGGCACCGAAGCTGCGGGCGCGCAGGCCCTGCCCGGTCCAGCGCTGCTCCTGCAGCGCCCCCGACACCACCGTCAGCGCGCCGAGCGAGCCCGCGTGGTCGTGCAGCTCCGCCACCTGCTCGAACGCCCAGCTGATCAGCCACACGTCGACGTAGGCGTCACTGCGGATCAGCCGGTACCAGCGCCGGTCGGGATCCACCACCACCTGGTGCACGCCGGCGCGCACCTCATCGGCGACCTCACGGGTGAGCGCGGTCAGGTCGGACAGGGCAAGGGGCGTGGGTGCGTGCAGCAGCACGGAGGTACTCCAGTGACGAGGTCGAGCGAGCGGACGGGGTACGTCAGCTCGTGCGACAGCACTGGTCGAAGTGGTCGGCCCGGCGACATCCCCAGATCTCTCCGAGGTGAGCGGCGGGCGACATGACTCCATATCACCACAGCAGCGGTCCCGCCTGCCACTTCCTCCCAATTCTGGATGGCGGGGCAGCAAATGTCCGACATCGTCGAGACGGTCAGCGGTGCGCGTCGAGCCAGTTGCGCAGGTCCTTGAGCGGGGCGTCGCGCTCCGGCTCGTTGTAGATCTCGTGCCACAGCCCCTCGTACCAGCGCACCGTCTGGTCCGGGGACCCGCTGCTGGCCTCGAGCGCCCGCGTGCCGGCCGGATCGGTGAGGACGTCGGCGGAGCCGTGCTGCAGCAGCAGCGGCAGGCGCAGCGAGCGCGCCCGCGCCGGGAGCACCCCGAACTGGCCGAAGAGCGCGGCCGAGAGTCCGAGCGTCGGGTTTCCCTGGTGCACCAACGGGTCTGACTGGTACGCCGCGACGACAGCGGGATCCTTGCTGATCTTCGTGCCGTCGATGCCGGCCGGGCGCAGCGTCGGGGCCACCTTCGCGAGCAGCCGCAGCACGGGGACGGCCGCCTTCGGCACGGCGTTGCTGGCCAGTGCCGGCGCGGAGAGCACCAGGCCCTTCAGGTCGGGCTGGTGATCCAGCGCGTAGGCCAGCGCGATCTGCCCGCCCATGCTGTGGCCGAGCAGGAACACCGGCAGGCCCTCGTGGCGCGCCACGACGGTGCGGCGGAACACGTCGAAGTCCGACAGCCAGTCGGCGTAGTCGTCGAGGTGCGCGCGGCGGCCACCGGAACGACCGTGGCCGCGGTGATCGACGCCGTACACCGCCCACCCGTCGGGGACGAGCGCGTCGACGACGTTGCCGTAGCGGCCCGAGTGCTCGCCGAGCCCGTGGCAGAGCAGCACCACTCCGGTGGGTGGCGCGGCCGGGAGCCAGCCCTGCCAGAACAACTCGACGCCGCGGGCGCCCGCGAGCCTGCCCTCGACGTGTACCGGCTGGTCCGCCATCCACCTGCTCCATCCGCCTGCCTGCACCGCTCGTCGCGGTGAACCTATCGGGCAGGAGACGTCAGCGGTGACCGATCATCATGTCGTCACCGTCCGACGGAGCCGGCCCGCTCGGGATCCCGGCCGGCTCGAGGTCGATGTCGTGGCGCAGCTCGGTCTCGTCGGCCACCTCCAGCAGCACCGCGACCGGCTCGCAGTCGGCAGCCGTGACCGAGAGGCCGTACTCCCCCGCGGCCAGGTCGGCGATCCGGTAGAAGCCGTCGGTGTCGCTGTCGACCGTGTCGACGATCTCGCCGTCCTGCACGAGCGTCAGGCGGGCACCGACGATCGGGCCGTCCTCGCCGTACACGCCGCCGGTCAGTGACGCCGACCGCGCCAGCAGCACCTCGGCGTCGACGGCCTCGCGGCCCACGGTGATGGCCACCGCACCCGGCTGGTGGTCGGGGGCCGTGGACACCAGCACGTACCCGCCGGGGTGCGGGGCCCGCAGCTCGCCGCGTCCCTCGCCGTCGGTGGTGTGGGTGGCCGTGTCGCGGCCTCGGTCATCGAGCAGCGAGACGGTGGCATCGGCGATGCCGGTGCCGTCGCGCCCCACCACCCGGACGCGGACGGGCTGTGCGGCACCGTCGTCCTCGATGTCGACGGCCTCCTCGACACCGGCCAGTGAGACGACCGGCTCACCGTCGGGCTCACCGGCAGCCTCGGAGAAGCCGAACGTGCGAAGCAGGGCCAGGTCGGCGGCGGCCTGTTCCGCGGCCGTCTCCGCTGCGGTGCGGCGCGGACGGGCCGCGGTGCGGACACCGGCGTAGGCCGCCTGCCCACCGTGGGGCTCATCAGGTGCGAGCGGCGAGACCACGTCGACGGGCCCCATCGGCGGATCGGCGGGCGGGAAGGCCGCAGGGCGCACGATCACGGGATCGGGCGCGCCGGAGGTCGCGGGACGCACACCCGCGGACGGCACGACGGGTGATGGTTCGGCTGCCGTGGGTGAGGACACCGTCACAGTGTGCGCGCTGTCCGGCGCGATGTCGTTCCCGGTGTCCTCGACGGGCCGGCCGTCGGGCGCATCGCCCGTTGCCTCCTCGTCGGCCACCTCGTCGGCAACCTCGTCCGACATGGCGGGTTCGACCGGCAGCGGCGGCACCACGGCCAGCGGCCGCGGCGCTGCCGGGCGCTCGGACGGCGACGGCACCACGGCGAGCGGCCGGAGGACGGGGAGCTCGCCGGGCTCGGCAGCAGGGGCCACGGCCAGCGACCGCGCCGCGGGCGCGACATCGCCACCCTCGGATCGGTTCGCGGACGGCACGACCACCAGCGGGCGCGGGCCGGACGCAGCGTCTGCCCCCTCGGCCTCGGTGGCGGTGGCGGGCTGAGTCTCCGAAACGGGCTGGGTCTCCGAAACGGGCTGGGGCATCTCCTCCGGCGGCGTCCATACGGCATCCTGCGCGGCCGGGGCCGGCACGCCGGGCTTGGGGAGCGCGCGGAAGACCGGCTCGGCGGTGGTGGCGGCCGCCGTGGTGACAGCGGGAGCGTCGTGCTCGGCCGCGTCGACCTCCGCCCAGTCGGTGTAACCGGACCAGCTCGCGTCCTCGGCGCCGCGCTCCGGCGCGATCCACACCGGCGCGGCAGAACGGACTTCGGCGGGGGCGGGCTCTGGCTGCGGCGGCGCACCCGGATCGCCTTCCTGTGCCCAGAACTTGCTCTCGCCGTTGGCGACCCGGGCGGCCCGGCCCCACGGGGTGTCGGTGGCACGGCTGGGCTCGGCGGGCGGCGCGGCGACCGGCTCCGACGCGTCGTGCGGAGCGACGAGATCGGCGACCGGCGGCAGCGAGGCCGGCAGCGCGGGTGGGACGACCGCGACGGGCGGCTCGGCGGCGGCAACGGGAGTGGCCGCGGCGGGCCGCGCGGATACCGCGGGCTCGACAGCAGCGGCCGGCTCGGCGCTGACAACGGGCTCGGCGGCGGGCTCGGCGGCGGCAACCGGCTCGACGCCATCGGCGGGCTCGGCCGTGCGCACCGGCTCCGGCCGGGTACCCGCCTCGGCCCGCAGCCGCACGAGATCGGCGACGGTGCGCGGCTGCTGCTCGACCGGCTCGGGTGCGCGCTTGCGCCGTGTGACCAGGCCCAACACGACGAACAACGCGACGACGATCACAAGGAGGATCACCGCCACCAGACCCAGCGTGCTCATCCCGGCACTCTCCGCTCTATCACCACTGCGTGCCGCACCCCCGGCTCGGGACGCACCTTGGGGCTGAGGGGGTGGCGGACGATTCGCCCGCAGGTTGCAACCTAGCATCAGGTGGCCCCGCGATCAGGTTGCGGGCGACGGCGTGTTCCCGCAGCTCACGGCCATGATCGCTGTCATGCACAACCGCCTGGATGGCAAGATCTGGGCGTGTCCGTCACCCGTTCCGCTGCCGAGCCCGCCGCCGAATCCGCTGCCGAGGCGGTGTGGACGGCGTGGACGAGCGGCCGGCGCCTCGCCGCGCTGCCCTCCGCTGTCCGCCCGCGTGACGTCGCAGCGGGCGTCGCGGTCCAGGAGGCGCTCCGCGCGCTGGCCGGGCCTGCCTACGGGTGGAAGCTCGCCGCCACGTCGACGGCGGGTCAGGCCCACATCGGCGTCGAGGGGCCGCTGATCGGTCCGCTGTTCTCCCGGTTCCGGCACGAGAGTGGCGACGTGCTGGCCTCCGAGGGCATGCACATGCGTGTCGCCGAGGCCGAGTTCGCGTTCGTCATGGGTACGGACGTGGCGGCGGGTGCGTCCGGTGACGAGCTGCTCGACGCCGTCGGCGCACTGCACATCGCCCTCGAGCTCCCGGACTCGCGCTTCGCGGCGTTCGAAACGGCCGGTGGCGCGCAGCTCGTCGCCGACTGCGCCTGCGCGGGCCGGTTCGTGCTCGGGCCGGAGGTGCCGGACTGGCGCGACCTCGACCTGTCCACATGGCCCACCGCCCTGTGGATAAACGGGGTCCAGGCGTCCTCCGGGAGCGGCGCTGCCGTGCTCGGCGATCCCTGCACGGCGCTGACCTGGGCCGCCGCGGACCTGCCCCGGTACGGGCGATCCCTGCGGGCCGGAGAGGTCGTCACCACCGGCACCACCACCCCGCCGCCCCCGATCGGCCCTGGCGACGCGGTGCGCGCGGATTTCGGGGCGCTCGGCGAGATCACGGTCGCGTTCACACCCTGAGCGCTGCCCGCCCCGCCGGATTCGGATGCGCCCAGCACGCGGGCGGGGCATCATCTCCGGGTGTGGAGTCGACGCGACTGGACCGATGGCTGTGGGCGGTGCGGCTGACCAAGACCCGCCCGGACGCCGCTGCGGCCTGCCGTGGCGGGCACGTGCGGGTCAACGACCGGCCCGCCAAGCCCGCCACGATGGTCTCCCCGGGTGACGAGGTGCGCGCCCGCGTCCACGACACCACGCGCATCGTCGAGGTGGTGCGGGTGATCCAGAAGCGGGTCGGGGCCGCCGACGCCGCCACCTGCTTCATCGACCGGACACCTGCACCGCCGCCGCTGGCCGCTATCCCGGTGGCCCGCCGCGACCGGGGTGCCGGACGCCCGACCAAGCGCGAGCGCCGCGTCCTCGACGAGTTCCGCAGCGGTCTGCTCTAGGCCGCAGCGGCGATTCGGCGCCGGTGGCCGAGCGCGCAGTGGCTCATGATCCAACCGGAACCTGTGGGCGTTGATCACCAGTCCGGCGCAACGGGACCCCAATCCCTCGGCACACTGACCTTCCTGCCATCAGGCAACCCAGCACAGCGGGCTACGGAGCGACCGGCTCGGCCACCTGCACCACCGGCTTCGTCGAGCGCTCCCGCAGCCCGAGCGCCGTCACCGAGGCCACCACCACGCCCAGCCCGACCCACTGGCTCCAGGACAGGTGCGCACCCAGCAACGTCACCCCGATCAGCGCCGCGGTCACCGGGAACGCCATCTCGGCCAGCGTCGCCCGCGCAGCCGCGGTGGAACGCAGGCCCACGTAGTACAGCGCGAGACCGAGCAGGCCGGGGATCAGCGCGAGCAGCACGAGCGGCCCGAACTGCGCGATCGTGACGGCCACCGGCGCGCCCTGCACGCCCAGGACGATGGCGGCGGCGGGCAGCCCGATGGCGAACCGCAGCACCGTGACGTCACGGCTCGAGGTCTCGACGCTGACCAGCCTGCCCAGCACGGTGCCCACCGCCCACAGCACCGCCGCTCCGACGGCCAGCAGTGCCGAGGTGACGGCGGACGGCGCCACCGAGAACGGGTTCGCGAACGCCATCAGCCACGCTCCGGCGAGCGCCGGTATCGCGAAGAGCCAGTAGCTGCGCCGCACCCGCTCGCCGATCAGCACGGCGGCGGCGATCACCGCGACCAGTGGCTGCAGCTTCTGCAGCACCAGCGGCGTGATCGGGTCGCCGTACTTGAACGCGGCGGTGAACAGGGCGGTCGCGATCGCCGACGACCCGGCGCCGATCACCAGGAACGCCACGCGGGCCTTCGGCGTCGCCGCTCGGAACGCCTGCACCGCCGCCGGCAGGAACGGCACCAGCACGACGACGATCAGCAGGTGTTCCCAGAACACGATCGTCGCCGCAGGGAGCTGACCCGCCAGCGGTTGGCGCAGCAGCGCGTCGGTTCCCCAGAGTGCGGCCGCGATCGCGACCAGCCATGTCCGGTCCGGCCCGGTTTCACGTCGATCCACATCACGCCCCAACGCGCAGGACGTCCGATCCATACCGGTTGGGAGCGCTCGGGTTCGGGTAGTCGTGCTCATCGAGACCCAGCAGCCAGGCAAGACACGGTCGGTGAGGCGCAGGCGCCCCGCCAGACTGGTGCTGCGCCTGACCGGGCCGATGCTGGCGGCCGGGTTGGGCCGCGTCCGCCAGCGGATCGCCACCTGGGCCGCCGCGGCCGGGATGGGCCCCGACGACGTCGACGACATCGTGCTCGCCACCCACGAGGCCCTCGCGAACGTGGCCGATCACGCCTACCCCGACGGTGGAGCCGAAGCGTGGCTGGAGGCCGGACCCGCGGAATCCGACGAGCTGAGGGTGCTGGTGCGCGACCACGGCAGGTGGCGGCCCCCACCTGCCGATCCCGGTCCGCGCGGCCACGGGATGGTGCTGATCGCGGGGCTCGCCCAGCGCGTCACGGTGCAGAGCACCGACGCGGGGACGACCGTCGCCATGTACTGGCGACTGCCGCCCGCCGCCGTCGGCTGAACGCTCCGGCGTCGGTCAGTGGGTGACCGGCAGGTCCCCGTCGACGATCGTGGGCACCGGCGCCTCCGGGGCGTCCTCCTGGTCGGGGGCATGCCGCACCGGGGTTGCCTCGGCAGGCTCCTCAGGCTGCTGGGCCGCGTCGCCGCCGCAGGTCGCCGAGCCGATGGTGATCGTCTGCAGCGAGCCGGAGAAGTCGAGGCTCTTGCCGAGCGTGCTGGTCAGCTGCCCGACGAGCCCGCCGACGGTGGCGGCCGGGTCCAGCTTGGTGCCGAGCAGGTCACCCAGTGCCGGGACGGCCGAGCGCTCCGACGCCGTCAGCGGCTTGTCGACGTCGGCCTTGCCCGCCGGCAGGAGCTCCAGCTTGATGCCGGTGACGGTGACCGAGCCGTCGCCGTTGCGCGTCTCCCCACCCAGCGACACCCGCAGCAGCGGCGAGACGTTGATCGTGTTGCGCGACTCCGAGTCGGTGGGCAGCGGGGTGCCCAGCACCGAACCGTTGACGATCTGGAGCTTGCCGTGCCCGTCGACGCAGGACGTGCGGATGAGGTCGGCACGCAGCAGCCCGGCCAGGTTCAGCTGCGCCACCGAGGTCTCGGCCGCACCGCGCTGCGCCTGCACGGTGAACAACCCCGCCGTCAGGCCGCCGTTCGCGGCGCCGGGCACGAGCTTGCTCAGTCCGAGCAGCTCGTCACGCACGAGCTTCCCGTCGCGCGAGACGACAGCGGGGATCGGGTCGATGTGCAGCGCGCCGCTGGCCGAGAGCCCGTACGCCGAAGCCGGGCGCGCCTCAGCGGCCACCGCGGTGGTCGACCCGAGCACGAGCACGGCCACAGCGGTGGCCGCTGCGATGGCCGCGGCACCCGCACCAGCGAGCTTCTTGCTGTTCACGGTGGTGGATCCCCTCAATCGTCAGTGATCAGAACGACGGTCCCGAGTGGCACGCCGGTCAGGTGGTCGAGTGCGTCCGACGGGACGCGGATGCAGCCGTCGCTGCTCGCGGCGCCGAAGACGTCGTCGGTGGGCCAGGTGTGGATCGCGACGGTGCCGGGGCCGCCACCGAACGAGTCGAGGGTCGGGCTGTGCGCACCGAGCGGCAGGATCACCGGCGAGTACTTCTGCTTCGGGTCGCGGAACGCGCCGAGCACGAAGGTGCGCACGGCGGGCGTGGGTGCGGACGCCTTGCCGGTGCCGACCGTCCAGCTCCCCACCATGTCGTTGCCGCGGCGCAGGTCCAGCCGCTTGGACTCCAGGTGCACCGCGATCGTGTACGGCGTCCGGGCGGCAGTGGTGTCGCCTGCGCGCAGCCAGCCCGTCGACCCGTTGGGCTTGGACGGCAGCAGCACCCGTACCCACCCGGGCTGCTGGCCGATCACCGGGAGCCAGACGTCGCCGAACTGCGCCGGCTGTATCCGGGCGATGGCCCGGCCACCGGCGCTGTCGTAGATCACTGATTCGTGCACGGGGTGCACCACGATGCCGTCGGTGGCCGTCGCGGCCGTGTCGCGGGGCGCCCCGCCGATCGTCGTGTAGGTGGTGCTCAGCGGCAGGCCGGCCGGGATGGGCTCCGGATCGGCCGCGGGGGCGGCAGCGGGTGTCGCGGCTGCTGCGGGCAGCTGCGCCGCCGGGGCCGGCGCCGGGCTCGGCCCGGCGACCCCGAGCGCCACGACGATGGCGACGAGCACCCCGACGACACCGCCTGCCGCCCAGGCCAGCATCGAGCGGCGGGACGGCGGGCGCGACGGCGCCGGCGGACGCGGAGCGGTGTGCAGTGCCATGGGACCCAACCGACGGATGGACAGGGAGCGCTTCCGGGCTCCCCCGTCAGATGACTCTGCGAGATCACTCGGTTGCGCAGTGCGCATCCGGTGAACGACCAGATCCCCAGGAGGTTACTCATCATGTCCGTTCGATGACAATGCGTCATCTATGTGCACGTTGAGTGATTGGTGGTGTCAGTGTGCAACCAACCCGATCACGGGAAGGGGTTGTGCTCCCGCGCACTGTCGGGCTCCTCGAGCGCGACCTCCTCGAGCACGAACTTCTCGATGTCGAGCACGAAGCCGCGCACCGTGGTGTCGGGCATGAGGAACGGGTCGTGCCGCAACCGCGCCATCCCGCGCCGGACGTTGACCACCGGATCGACGAAGGCGTGCGTGCGCCACGGCGGGCGCATCCCGACGTCCACGGCGAGCTCCTCGGAGAACTCTTCGTCGGTGAAGGTCGAGAGGCCACACTGGGTGTGCTGCACCAGGAACACGTCACGCGTGCCCAGCTTGCGCTGGCTGATCGTCAGTGAGCGCACAACGTCGTCGGTGACCACCCCGCCCGCGTTGCGGAGCACGTGCACCTCGCCCAGTTCCAGCCCGAACAGCGCAAAGGCGTCGATGCGGGAGTCCATGCACGTCAACACGACCGTGTGGAGGCTCGGCACCACTGACAGACCACGCGCGTTCGCCGCAGCAAGCCGCCCACCGCCCGCGTGATAGCGGCGCAACAGCTCTTCGTCGCTCACGCCACCTACGGTAGGTCGAGAACGCTATCTCGTGCAGGTGAAGTGATGAGCGTCCGATCGGGGCCCGCACGTGAACTGCGACGGCCTCGACCGCATCCTGCCGATCGGGACCCGGATCACGGTGGCCACCGGCGAGACCGTCGAGGTGCGCCCCGTCGCGTCCGAGCCGGAGAACGGCGCCACATCCAGAGGTCATGCGGTACCGTGACCTCGACTGCTTCGAAAAAAGAAGCACCGCTGCGAGGAGGAAGCCGTGCCGTTCGCCGTCCAGGAGCTGCTCAACCTGTCCGATCCAGATGCCGTCCTCGCGGAGGACGTGACGTTCCACAGCCCGATCCGCAGCTACACGGGCCGGGCCGACGTCGCGCACCTGTTCACCACGATCGGCCAGGTCCTCACGGGCATCGAGGAGCAGCACCGGCACGTCTCCGGTGCGCGCAGCCTCGCCGAGTTCACCGGGCGGGCCGGCGAGGACACCCTCAACGGTGTCTTCGTCCAGGTCGCCGACGAGCAGGGCAGGCTCGTCGAGGCGACGCTGCTGCTGCGCCCCTTCGCGGAGCTGCGGGCGTCGATCATGCGCATGGCCGAGCTGCTCGAGGCCCACCCGCTGCCGAGCAAGCGGTGACGTCGCGCCCCAGGCGTCCGATCATGGCGCTGTTCGACGTGATCGGGCAGCGCTGGACGTTGCGGATCATGTGGGAGCTGCACTCCCACGCGCCCCTCACGTTCCGCGAGCTGCAGCAGCGCTGCGGCGGGCTCTCGTCGAGCGTGCTCAGCGGCCGCCTCGACGTGCTGCGTGAGGTGCGGCTGGCCACGGCCACGCCTGCGGGCTACCAGCTCACCGGGCAGGGCGAGTCGCTCACGACCCACCTGCTCCCCCTCAGCCGCTGGTCGGAGCAATGGGTGGCGGAGCTGGATGCTGGTTAGCCCTCCGCCCAGCCCGCCCGCCCGAGGATCTCGCGGATCATCGACCCCTTGGCGTCGGCGTAGAAGTTGATGTCGCGCCACTCCCGCCGCGCCAGCTCGCGCTTGACCGCGGCGTAGCGGTCGCGGTCGGCGGCGTCGGCGCGGAGCCGGTCCCGGAACAGCAGCACCCGCCGCACCTCCGGATCGTCGGGCGCCCAGCAGTGCAGGTTGACCGGCTCGGCGGGCTCCCCGATGCGCAGGCAGCGATGGCCGGGCTCGCGGACGCGCAGCTCGTAGCCGAGCGCCGTGAGCTCCGGGAGGTAGGCGGGCTCGTCGTCCGGATCGGCGACGCACAGGACCATGTCGACGATCGGCTTCGCGACGAGGCCCGGCACCGATGTCGACCCATGGTGCTCGATGCGCAGCGCGCGCTCACCGAGCACTGCCCGCAACTGCGCGGCGCGCCACGCGAACCGCACGGTCCACTCCGGATCGGGCTCGGCGAGCACGACGCGCGCCGGTTGCAGCCCGCGGAGCAGGACGGTGGCGAGATGGTCGCCGGTCAGTGGTTCGGGCATCGCAACACCCTTCGCCGGTCAGCGGGCCAACGTAGCGCGCGTCAGGCGCGGACCGCAGCCCCGTCGCGGTGGAGCGCACCGCCCATCGCGAAACCCCCGCAGCCCAGCAGCACGACGAGCGCGGCGACCGAGAACGAGGTCTGCAGGGGCGGAGCGGCGAGCGGGGACACCCCGGTTGCCGACTCGACGCCGACCACGGCCGTCAACACCGCGTAGGCGATCGCCCCGACCCCGACGATCGCGGTCCGTCGCCGCTCGCTCCCATTGTCGAACCGGAGCAGCCACGCGAGCCCCGGCAGGACGAGGATCCCGTGCATGGCGACGAAGTGCAGCGGCTTGAGCGCGCCGGCGGTGTCGTAGGCCAGCTGCGGGTTCCCGCCGCGCGCCTCGACGACGCCGGTCGCGATCATGACCGCGCCGGCGCCGAGCGCGACCAGCAGTAACCCGAACCCGGCCCGCAGCGCCACCCGCATGCTGGGGGTGATCGCGCCGACGCCCACGACGGCGGCAGCGGCGAACCCGACCGCGACCAGGATGATCACCCCGCCCCCGGCCGCGAGCGTCATGGACACGGCGTTGTCGAACCCCGTCTCGAAGTTGAAGTGCGACGGCACACCACGCCACGCCTGCATGCTGACCAGCACCGTCTCCACGACGCTCGCTGCGATGAACAGCCCCAGCAACAGGTTCCGCACCCGCGACCGCACCGTGAGATATGACGTGGCCCAGGCGACGGACGCGAGCGTCACCCCGAACGACAGGCCGAACGTCGTCGGCTTCCGCAGCGACAGCGGCCCCTCCCAACTCCCGCCGGACACCACGAGCACCCCGAGGTGCACCACCCCGCTCGCGAAGAGCACTGCAGCGAGGACGTAGGCGACCCGCTCCACCCACCTGCCCTCGTCCCAGATCGAACGCACTGCCCCCCGGGATGTGGTCATGAGGCGATGGTGGGCGCCGCGCCCACCTGCGGACAATCCCCTCAGGGAGGCGCCCGCCTACGCCCGCAGGCGTAGGCCGGGGACGGCATCGCGAGGTGGGTAGGCTGTGGGGCGCGGGCCTCTAGCTCAATCGGCAGAGCATCGGACTTTTAATCCGTTGGTTCCGGGTTCGAGTCCCGGGGGGCCCACCACGTCCGCACGACGCGGTCAGGGCCTGCATTCCCGTTGCGAGGGACGTGCGGCGAGCCGCACGGACCGCCATGCATCAGAGCGTGGTCATGGCAGTGCGCAGGAGCTTCAACGCCTGTGCCAGCAACCGGGAGACGTGCATCTGCGAGAGCCCGACCTGCTCGGCGATCTGGGATTGGGTGAGTTCCCCGAAGAAGCGCAACACGATGATGTCCCGGTCCCGGGGTGCGAGTGTGGCCAGTGCTCGCTTGATCGACTCCCGGTTCTCGACCTGGCCGAAGGCGGCGTCGAGCTGGCCGAGACTCCGGACGAGGGCGCTGTCACCGGTGTCGGTGCCGGTATCGCCGTCGAGGGAGGCTGGCCGGTAGGCGTCCTGCACGCGCAGGGCCTCGATGACCTGTTCACGGTCGATGCCGAGACGAGCGGCGATCTCGCTGGGTCGGGGTGCCCGGTTCAACTCGGTCGTCAACACCGCGGCGGCGGCCCGCAGCGGAGCCTGGATGTCCTTGAGCGGACGGGGGACCCGCACCGCCCAGGCATGATCGCGGAAGTAGTGGCGTATCTCACCGGTGACCGTCGGGATGAGATAGGTCAGGAACGACCCCGACAGCGCCGGGTCGAACCGATCCAGCGCCTTGAGCAGCCCGATCGATCCCACCTGGACGAGGTCGTCGAGCGCGACACCGCGCCGGTCGTAGCGCAGGGCGATGTGGTGCACGACCGGCAGGTACCCATCGGCCAACCGAGCACGCAACGCCGATCGACGTCCGTCGGCGGGATCGAGGCCCGCGTACTGCGCCAGCAGCGGAGCGAGATGGCCGTACTCGTCGGCAGATCTCGACCGATCCGACCCGGCGTCGGTCGGGGTGGGCCCAGCCGCGGCGGGCCCGGCGCTGCGCGGGGAACGGGCTGTCTGCGTGCGCACCGCAACCACCGCCATGGCGACAGGTACCCGCCGGTCACGGGCGCCAAACGCGGGATCCCCGGGCGTGTTCGGTGCTACCGGGCGGCCAGTGCGGCGGGCAGGTCGTCGAAGAGCGCGAATCGCTCCGCCAGGCCGGTCACCTCCAGCGGGCGGACCAGTACCGGGGTGCCGGCAACGACGGCGAGGCTGATGTTGCGGGCCTCGGCGGTGCCCGCGATCTCCACCATCAGGCCCAGGCCTGCGGAGCTGAGGAACGTGACGTCGTGCAGGTCCAGGACCAGCCTGCCGGGCACAGGATCGCTGTTGAGCACCTCGAACACGGCCGCGTGCAGCTGCGGGACGGTCACCATGTCCACCTCGCCCGCGGCGGCGACGATCACGGTGTCGTCGATGGTGGTGGTGGTGCTGAGCCGGAGATCCACGCCGAGCGCGTCGTCACCGTGGGAGTCGTTCACCACCGGACTCTAGCGGCGAGCGAACGACGAGCCGGCAACTTCACACGGACGGCCCCCGCCGGATGCGGAGATGTGGCATCAGTGCAGCAACAACGCCGGTGGACGCAGGTAGTGCACGACCCCGGGAGCGGGGGACACCGGACCGGTCCTGATCGACGCCCACACCGTCTTCCCGATCGCGTGAGGTCGCCATCCCCAACCGTGGGCGATCGCGTCAACCAGCTGCAACCCGCGACCGGCCACCGCGAGCAGGCTGCGAGGGCGCAGGTTCGGTGGCTGGGCCGAATCGTCGCGGACCCGGATCCGGATCCGGTCGCCGTTGTAGCTCAGTCGCACCTCCGTGCGGGCGCGGGAGTGTTGGAGTGCGTTGCTGACCAGCTCGTTGAGCACCATGATCGCTTCGTCGATCGCCGGCCCGGGGACGTCCCAGTGGACCAGCTCGCTCCTGGCATGGATCCGCAGCACCGCGGGGCTCTCGGCATCGGCAGGCACCGTCCAGCGCCGACGCAGGTGCTTCCGGCGTGAGGTGAGTCTCGGAAGCGTCATCCACCAGAGGTACCCACAACGGCACCGGTTCAACGCCCTGCACGCCGCCGATCGCTGGGGCTCGGTCAGCCGTCGGGCGCACCCGTCGACGCCCCGATGTACACCCAGGCCTGCAGCCCCGACGCGAGCGGAGCCGACATCCTGACGTAGTCGGCCACCTCGTACTCGTCGGCGGCGGCCAGCTCCGCCGCCGTGATCACGAAGACGCTGCCGGCCACCCGATCGGCCGGATCGCCGGTGAAGCGGACGACCGGATGCCGGTCGGACCCGCTGACCGCGATCACATCCGGGTCGGTGATCACGAGTGTCGCCATGGCGTAGCCGACGAGCTCGTCCGGCTCGCCGCCCAGTTCCCGGCCGAACTGGGCGAGCTGCACGGAACGCAACCGCAGCGTGCCGTAGGAGAACAGGTAGATCAGGGACACCGGCGACTCCTTCGACCAGGATCTCCGCGGATGCGGATCTGATCATTATTTGGTTCCGCGAATGCGGGCACGCGATCGAGGGCTTGCCTGACATTTGCGACATTGCACATGGTCGAATGCGCCACGGACCTGTGCTCACGCAGCGCGCCCGGCCCCTGCTGCCGAACCCCAAGGATGTCACCGCCCATGCCGAGTCACACAGGCGGCGACGGCGCCGCCTCGCCCGACTGCGCGGGGTGCTGCTGGTGCTGGCCGCCGCCGGCTGCGAGTCCGGCGGCCCGCTGGGTCCGCGACGTGACCGCGCTGGTGGTCAACCCCTGACCGCTCGCACACACCGCAGCGTCCCGGCACACACCGTGCACGGTGTGTGCCGTGCACCGGAGGTGTGTGCGAGCGCGTCAGCCGCAGCCACCACGGCGACGAGCTCATGCGCAGGGGATGCGCCAAGCCGCGCAGGCTGCGCGCGTCGAGGCGCCGCATGGGTTTCATACCCGCAGGCCAGATTCGGAGCTGCTGACCCTCGACGGCCCGGCGACCGCCACGGCGCTCTCGACCCGGCTCGGCGAGAACACCGGCACCGTGAGCTGGCACCTGCGCCACCTCGCCCAGCACGGGTTCATCGAGGAGGAGACCGGGCGCGGCACCAAGCGGGAACGCTGGTGGCGAGCCGTCGAGGACGCGAAGGTCCTGGAGACCGCCAACTTCCGCGACGACCCCGACACCCGCGGCGCAGACGCGCACGTACATCTCCGACGCCGCGACGCGGATGTTCCTGGAGCGCGGGTTCGACGGCGTCACCGTCAAGGAGATCGCCGACGCGGGCCGACGTCTCACCGACCACGGTCTTCACGCACTTCCCGACGAAGGAGTCCCTCGTCTTCGACGAGGCCCCCGCCCAGGAAGCACAGCTCGTCGCCGCGGTGCGCGATCGCCCGGCGGGACAGGACGTCCTCGACGCGATCGAGGCACACCTGCTGGCCGACCGGCTGGTCCACGACCCCGTCGATCCGCAGTTCCGCGAGTTCACCGCGATGATCGCCGCCACGCCGGCACTGCGGGAGTACGCGCGACGCATGCTCGATCGGCACGAGGAAGCACTGGCCGAGGTCATCGCATCGGAGCAGCCGGGAAGCAGCCTGCGGGCGAGAGCGGTGGCCCGGTTCGTCCTCGGCGGACTCGACCTGGCGCGCCACGAACCGGATCGGCGCGCGGCCTTCAGAGAGATCGTGCGGCTGCTGCGGGAGGGCTGGGGCAGCACCGGGCACTGACCGGGCCACCACCGACCGCGACACCGGGCAGGCCTGCGTGGACTGCCCGGCCGGGCGGGGCGCACATCAACGGCATCGGAACTGACGACGGCCGTACCCGGATGCAACGTAACGTGCCGGTGACGTGCTCCGAGTCCTGATGTGCGCGCTGAACCCCTCCAATGCGCCCGGCTCCTTGGAGACGGCGCAGCGCCCGCTCACATGCCATGAGCGGGCGCTGCTGAGCCGGATCTTGCCCCGGCGACCGGCCCGGCCCCTCCGCCAGGACGATCTCATCACCTTTTCGCCTGCAACCCCGGCGGCGTTACGCATCGGATCCGCCGTTCGGCGCTTGCGTCGGCATCGCCCGGTACGAGCCCGCGAACGCGAGAGAGCCCGGACCGCCGAAGCGGTCCGGGCTCTCTGACGAGATGAGCTAGATCAGCCCTGCTCGTGCAGGTCGCCAGCGCTGCCGCTGTTGTCGCCGCAGGAGCGGTCGGCCGACTGCGCGGTGTCGCCGGCCTCGCCGGAGCCCAGGAGGCCCAGCGCGCCCGACAGCTGTGCGGACAGGTCGGAGACCTGAACACCCAGCACGTTGACCGGCACGTTGTTGTTGCAGAGCTGGACCGGAACGTTGGCGTTGTTGTCCGCCACGTTCACGAGGCCGTGGCTCGTGTCACCGTTGGAGTTGTTGTTGGTGACCGAGTGGCCCTCCGTCGCGAAGGCGAGGGGGCTAACAGCGAGCAGACCAGCAGCCGCTGCGGCCACCAGGATTCCAGCCTTCTTCAGCACAGTTGTCTCCCGTTCAAGTCATGCAGATCCGGCCGGGGCCGATTCCATTCAGTGCCAGCGATTGACTGGGGAGCCTCGCTGGCCACGAATAAAGTAGCGCCTGAATGACTCACAGACAAATGCTCTACCACCATCGTGCACGGTGATTACTTTGCGTTTGGATACTCCCTCTTTCGAGTGGTTCTCGTCGAGGATCCCGAGGTCACCAACGTGCTCGCGGCTCTACGTCAATTACTGATCGATGCGATCAGTGGCCGCTGCCGCCATTCGGTGCGCTCCTGGTCAGGCCACCTGCGGATAGAGTGCCGAAACGCCGCCGGCCAGCCCGGCCTGAACGTTGCGGCTCAGCTCGTCGGCGAGGATCTCGGTGCTGCCGGCCTCGACTCCGTCCAGCGCGATCTTCGCGATGACCGCCGGGTCACTCTTCGGCCCGGTCACGTCGCGCGCCATGTCGGTGTCCATGTATCCGACGTGCAGGGCGCTGACCACGGTCCGCTGCCCGGCGAGTTCGATGCGCAGCGCGTTGGTGAGCGACCAGGCCGCCGACTTCGCCGCCGAGTACGCCGACACGTGCGGGGCGGTGAACCACGACAGCACCGACAGGACGTTGAGCACGGCGCCGCCACCGTTGGCGGCGAGCTGGGGCGCGAAGGCGCGGGTCACATCCAGCGCGCCGAAGTAGTGCGTCTCCATCTCGAGCCGGATGTCGTCGATCGAACCGGTCAGCACCGAGGCTCCGGTGCCGGAGCCGGCGTTGTTGATCAGCAGGGTGACGCCGGATGTCGCTGCGGCCGCGGCGGCGACGGACGCGGGATCGGTGACGTCGATGGCGACCGGGATCGCCCCGGACAGGTCGACCGGGGCCGGGTTGCGAGCTCCGGCGTAGACCGTGGCGCCGCGGGCGAGCAGCTGCTCGGCGAAGTGCCGACCGAGGCCACGGTTGGCGCCGGTGACGAAGGCGGTGGTGGTGGACAGGTCCATGACGGCTCCCGAGTGGCTGAGTTGGTAATTCCAACCTAGCTTGCTGGGTTGGATTGGGCAACCCAGGGGTAGGATGGCGACATGACCAGCTCGAAGACGGCCGCCCCCAAGCTGCTGGAGTCGTCCTGCTCGATCGCCCGGAGCCTCGGCGTGGTCGGCGAGCGCTGGACCTTCCTGATCCTGCGCGAGGCGTTCACCGGCGCCACCCGGTTCGCCGAGTTCCGCGCCGCACTGGGCATCGCCTCCGACGTCCTCACCGATCGACTGGCCACGCTCGTGGAGTACGGCGTCATGGCCAGGGAGCCCTACCAGGAGCCCGGCAGCCGGCCCCGCGACGCCTACCTGCTCACCGATGCGGGACGCGAGCTGGACGTGGTGCTCGCGTCCCTACAGCAGTGGGGCGACCACCACCTCCCCCGCGCCGAGGGCAACACCATCGAACGCCGCACCCGCGAGGGTGGGCGCCCGGTGCACGTCGGCTACATCGACGACGACGGCAACGAGGTGGCCCCGCGTGACGTCGCGGTGATCCGGACCGCCGCCTACCCGACGTGATGCCGATCAGATCCCCGCATCGCGGTAGTAGCCCTCGATGTGGTCGCGGACCTCGCGCTCGGCATCGTCGGCTCGACCGGCGCTGACGGCGTCGAAGATCCGGCGGTGCTCGGCGCGCAGGCGCTCGGCGGTGCGTTCCCAGTCCGGAACGCGTCGGGCACCCACCCCCACGTACGAGCGGACCGCTCCCCGCACCCCGGCCATCACGGCCTCGACCAGCACGTTCCCCGAGCATTCGACGAACGCCGCGTGGAAGGCGCCGTCGAGGTCGAGGAACCGGTCGGGATCGAGTCCGGGTTCGTCCATCGCGACGAGCAGGTCGGCGGCGCGTGCCAGCTCGACCGTCGAGGTGGCGGCCCGCTGCGCCGCCTCGCGCACCGCCCAGCTCTCGACGAGCAGCCGCAACTGCACGACGTCACGCACCGGGACGCCGGTGGTCGCGACGTGCAACCGCATGGCGGTGGCGAGACCGGTGGCGGGCTCGGCGATGAGCACGGCACCGGCATCGGGCCCCGAGCCGGTGGCCGTCCGGATGACACCCAGCGCCTCCAGCACGCGGATCGCCTCGCGCACCGGTGGCCGCGACACCCCGAGCTGCTCGGCCAGCGCCCGCTCAGCGGGCAGGCGATCGCCCAGCGTCAGGCGTCCGGCGGCGAGGTCCTCCTCGATCCGGGCCATGACGAGCTCGTGCACGCGCATGAGGCGAGCCTAACTGGCTGTGGTCGGACCACACGTCTACCGTGTGGTCCGACCACAGCGCGGGGAGGGAACCGATGCGGATCGCACTGTTCGTGACGTGCCTGGCCGACGCGCTCCATCCCGACGTCGGCCGGGCCACCGTCACGCTGCTGGAGCGGCTGGGCCACGAGGTGGTCTTCCCCGAGGCCCAGACCTGCTGCGGGCAGATGCACGTCAACACCGGGTACCAGCGCGAGGCGCTGCCCCTGGTGCGCCACCACGTGGAGGTCTTCGAGCCCTACGACGTGATCGTCGCACCGTCCGGGTCGTGCGTGGGCTCGGTCCGCCACCAGCACGCGATGGTCGCCGCGGGTGCCGGCGACGATCGGCTCGCCGGCCGCGCCACCGACGTCGCCGCCCGTACCTACGAGCTGTCCGAACTGCTCGTCGACGTGCTGGGGGTGGAGGACGTCGGCGCCTACTTCCCGCATCGCGTGACCTATCACCCCACCTGCCACTCGCTGCGGATGCTGCGCGTGGCCGACAAGCCGTTGCGACTGCTGCGCCACGTCCGTGGCATGACGCTGCTGGAGCTGCCCGACGCCGAGCAGTGCTGCGGCTTCGGCGGCACGTTCGCGCTGAAGAACGCCGACACGTCGACGGCGATGCTGGCCGACAAGATGTCCAACGTGATCGCCACCCGCGCCGAGGTCGTGAGCGCGGGCGACGCGTCGTGCCTGATGCACATCGGCGGCGGGCTGTCGCGGCTGCGCACCGGCACCCGTGCGGTGCACCTCGCGGAGGTACTGGCGGCCACGGAATGAGCACCTTCCTCGGCGTTCCGGCCCCGCGCGGCGTGGGGCACCTGCGCGGTGAGCAGTCCTTCCCCGATGCCGCGCGCGGCGCGCTCGCCGACTCCCAACTGCGGCGCAACCTCGGCCACGCCACCCGCACGATCCGCGGCAAGCGCGCCGCCGTCGTCGCCGAGCTCGACGACTGGGAGCAGCTGCGACTGGCCGGATCGGCGCTCAAGGCCGCCACGATGGCCCGGCTGGACGAGCACCTGGAACGCCTCGAACGGGAGGTAGCCGCCCGCGGCGGCACGGTGCACTGGGCTCGCGATGCCAACGAGGCCAACGCGATCGTCACGCGGCTCGTGCGGGACACCGGCGAGACCGAGGTCGTCAAGGTCAAGTCGATGGTCACCCAGGAGATCGGCCTCAACGACGCGCTCGAGGCGGCCGGCATCGAGGCCAAGGAGACCGACCTCGCCGAGCTGATCGTCCAGCTCGGCGGCGACCTGCCCAGCCACATCCTGGTGCCCGCGATCCACCGCAACCGCGCCGAGATCCGGGAGATCTTCCTGCGCGAGATGCCGGGCGTCGACCCGGAGCTGACCTCGGAGCCGCGCCTGCTGGCCATGGCCGCCCGCAAGCACCTGCGGGAGCGCTTCCTGCGCGCGAAGGTGGCGATCTCCGGCGCCAACTTCGCCGTGGCCGACAGCGGCACGCTGCTCGTCGTCGAGTCCGAGGGCAACGGGCGGATGTGCCTGACGTTGCCCGACACCCTGATCACCGTGATGGGGATCGAGAAGGTCGTGCCGACCTGGCGGGACCTCGAGGTGTTCCTGCAGCTGCTCCCCCGCTCGTCGACGGGCGAGCGGATGAACCCCTACACCTCGGCCTGGACGGGCGTCACGCCCGGCGACGGGCCGCAGACGTTCCACCTGGTGCTGCTGGACAACGGCCGCACCGCCACCCTCGCCGACGAGGTCGGGCGCTCCGCGTTGCACTGCATCAAGTGCTCGGCATGCCTCAACGTCTGCCCGGTCTACGAGCGTGCGGGCGGGCACGCCTACGGCTCGGTGTACCCGGGCCCGATCGGCGCGGTGCTGTCGCCGCAGCTCACGGGCGTGGAGGACAACGCTTCGCTGCCGTACGCGTCGTCGCTGTGCGGAGCCTGCTTCGACGCGTGCCCGGTGCGGATCGACATCCCGTCGCTGCTCGTGCGTCTGCGCGCCCAGCACGTCGACGCCAACCGGGGTGGCGTACCGAGCGCGGAAGCCGTCGCCATGGCGGCGGCGGCCTGGGTGATGGCCGACCAGAAGCGGTTCGCCGCGGCGGAGAAGGCGTCGCGGCTGGGGCGGGTGCTGGGCCGTCGATCGGGCCGGATCTCGACGCTGCCGCCGCCGCTGTCGGCCTGGACGGGGAGCCGCGACCTGGCCCGTCCACCCGTCGAGACGTTCCGCGAGTGGTGGAAGCGGGAGCGGGGATGAGCGCCCGCGACGACGTGCTCGCCCGGATCCGGGGCGCCAACGCGAACGCCGGATCCCCCGGACCCGCGGCGATCCCCCGCGACTACCACCGCACCGGCGAGCACCCGCCCGGCTCCGCCGCGCTGCTGGAACTGTTCACCGACCGGCTCGTCGACTACAAGGCAACCGTGATCCACACCGACCCGGACGGGGTGCCCGCCGCGATCCGGGACGCGCTCGACGGGCGGGTGATCGTCGCGCCGGGACTGCGGGATGGCTGGTGCCCGGACGGGACCCCCGATGACGGCGCGCTGACACCCGCGGAGCTCGACGGCTTCACCACCGTCGTCACCGCCTGCGCGGCGGCCTGCGCCGTGACGGGCACGATCGCGCTGGACGGCTCGCCCGACCAGGGCCGCCGCGCGATCACGCTCGTGCCGGACGTCCACGTGTGCGTGGTGCGCGCCGAGCAGGTGGTGCAGACGGTGCCGGAGCTCGTGACCGCGCTCGACCCCCGCCGTCCGATCACGTTGATCAGCGGCCCGTCGGCCACCAGCGACATCGAGCTGCAGCGCGTGGAAGGCGTCCACGGCCCCCGAACGCTGGTCGTCGTGCTGGTCAGCTAACCCACGCAGCCGATTTCGCCGATCCATCACGCCGATTTCGCCGATCCGACACACGTCGGCGCGCCATGGCCGTGCCGAAACGGCGAACACGGCGTGTCGAGATGGCGAAATCGGCGTGCTCGGGTGGCGAAATCGGCGTGTCGAGATGGTGAAATCAGCGGTGGGTGGTCAGCGGGGGCGCAGGGCTGCTACCAGCGGCACCAGGTAGAAGGCGGCGAGGCGCTGCTGCTCCTCGGGGGAGTCCAGGGGCAGGACGGTCTCCGGGGAGATCACCAGCGAGATGACGGTGCGGACCAGCAGTTCGGCCACCGCGTCGACGTCGCGGTCGGGCAGGGCGATGCGGCCCGCCGTCACCTCGTCGCGGACGTGGCGGGCGATCCAGCTGCGGGCCGCCGCGATCACCGGACCGGCCTTGGTGGTGAGGTGGGGCAGGATCAGCTCGGGTTCGGTGCGCAGCAGCCGGTTGAGCACGCGGTGGGCGCGCAGGAACGTCATGCAGAACACCAGGCCCTGCGCCAGCTTCGCCTCGGTGGTGCTCTCGGCCTCGATCACCGCGTCGAGCTTCGTGAGGAAGCGCCGCATCTCGCGCATGAGCAGCGCGTTGATCAGCTGGTCCTTCTTCGGGAAGTACCGGTAGACGGTGACGCGGGAGACCCCGACGCGGCGCGCGACGTCGTCCATCGTGAACCGGCGCAGCCCGAAGTCCTCGGCCTGGTCGAAGGCGGCGGACAGGATCCGGTTGGCCGTCTCGTCGTCGGGGATGGCGGTGGCCAGCGCGCGGTGCAGGAGATCCGGTTCCGGGACCCCGTCACGCGCGCTGCTCATCCGCATGGCACCACCTTAACGGGGTTTACATCTTGACGAGGTTTGTTACATGCGTTTGAGTGTGGCGCAGGCCACCCGTCGAGGAGGACGAGATGACGATCGAGCAGCAACGTCCGGTACCGCCGCGAACGGTGCGGACGCGCCGGATCGCGTTCACCTACCCGTCCGGCTCGCTGGACCGCCACTACGTGCAGGGCGATCTGATGATGAGCCACATCGTCGCCATGCTCTCCGCGCTGTTCCCCGAGGGTGAGGACTTCTTCATCCGCGCGGTGCGCCGCTACCGCGAGGAGCTCACCGACAAGGAGCTGCTGTCACAGGTGGCGGGCTTCATCGGGCAGGAGGTGACGCACGGGCGCGAGCACCGGGCGCTCAACGACAAGCTGCAGGAGATGGGCTACCCGACGCGGATGGCCGATCGCTTCACCAACCTGCTGATGATCCGCTCCGACCGGCTGTTCCCGCACAAGTTCCAGCTCGCGGTCACCGCGGCGCTGGAGCACTACACGGCCACCATCGCCGAACGCCTGCTGACGAGCCCGGAGGCGCAGGCACTGCTCGGCGAGACCGAGGTGCGCTCGGTCCTGCTGTGGCACGCGCTCGAGGAGTCGGAGCACAAGTCCGTCGCGTTCGACGTCTTCCGCGCGGCCGGCGGCTCGGAGCGGCTGCGGATCAACACGATGCACCTGGTGAACGCGCTGTTCATCCCGATCGTGGTCGGGCTGACCGCCATCTCGCTGGCCGGGGACCGGGCGGCCTACAACCCCGTCCGGCTGTTGCGCAGCCTGCGCAGGCTGCCGCGCTCACCGTTCCTCAACCGCTCGATGCGCCAGAACATCCAGGCCTACAACAAGCCGGGCTTCCACCCCGACGACATGGACGCCACCGCGCTGCTGGAGAAGTGGAAGGTGGAGCTGTTCGGCACCGAGGGCACGCTCGCCGACCACCTCAGATAGCGGCTCCCCGGGCCGTCAGCTCCCGCAGCACCACCCGCACGGCGGGCTGCGGTGCCGGCGCCGCCGGTACCGCGGCGAAGATCGTGCGGACCGGCGCGTCCGCGAGCTCGCGCACGGCCACGTCATAGCGCTCGTCGACGGCCAGCGCGGGCAGCGCCGACACGGCCAGCCCGGTCTGGACGTGTTCCAGCAGCAGCGAGTAGCTGCCGTAGCGGCCTGCGACGACCGGCTCGAAGCCGGCCCGCCGGCACAGCCGGACGACGAGCTCGCACAGGTAGCAGCCGGGATGGTCCATGACCCAGCGCTCCCCCGCAAGCGCGGCGAGCTCGACCGGGCCGTCCGCGGCGAGCGGGTGGTCGGCCGGGAGCACGACGACCACCGGATCGCTCGTGAGGCGCACGCGATGCAGCTGGTCGTCGACCGGCAGCCAGCCGTCGGCGAAGTCGTAGACGATCGCGAGGTCGACGTCGCCGCGGCGCAGTGCCCGGAGGCTGTCGTGCGGTTCGAGCTCGGTGGCCACGATCCGCAGCCGGGGATGGCGGCTGCGCAGCCGCGCAGCGACGGGCAGCACGAGCGCGTGCAGGGCGCTCGAGAACGACGCGATGCGCACGTCACCGACCGGTTCGGAGCGCTGTTCGGCGAGGTCGGCCTCGGCCGTCTCGATGCGCCGAAGGATCTCCCGGGCGTGCACGGCGAGGCGCACCCCCGCCGGCGTCAACGCGATGCGCCTGCCGTGCCGCTCGAACAGCGCGGTGCGCGACTCCTGCTCCAGCACCGTGAGCTGCTGCGACACCGACGACGGGCTCATGTCCAGCGCATCGGCGACCGCGCGGACGGTGCCGAGGCTCTCGAAGTGGGTGAGCAGGCGCAGGCGCCACGGACTCAGCATGCCCCCATTGTTCGGTACAGCCGCACAGCCTGGGCACAATCTGTCGATGGACCCGCGCAGCGGGGCGACCTACCGTCGAAGCCATGGAGAACCCCGCGCAGTTCTGGACCGACGTCGACCGGCACGTGATCCGGTACGGGCCCGGCGGGTTCACCCCCGAGATCATCGAACGGGCGCAGGGCAGCTACCTCTACACCGCCGACGGGCGCCGGCTCCTCGACTTCACGTCGGGGCAGATGAGCGCCATCCTCGGCCACTCCCACCCTGAGATCGTCGCGACCGTGCGGCAGGCCGTGGGGGATCTGGACCACCTCTTCAGCGGCATGCTCTCGCGCCCGGTCGTGACGCTGTCGCGACGGCTGGCCGATTCGGTGCCGGACCCGCTGTCCAAGGTCATGCTGCTGACCACCGGCGCGGAGGCCAACGAGGCCGCGATCCGGATGGCCAAGCTGGTCACCGGCAGGTTCGAGATCGTCTCGTTCAGCCGGTCGTGGCACGGCATGACCCAGGGCGCGGTGAGCGCCACCTACAGCGCGGGCCGCAAGGGCTACGGGCCCGCCGCCCCCGGCAACATCGCGATCCCGACACCC
This sequence comes from Pseudonocardia sp. GCM10023141, assembly GCF_042653605.1. Lineage (NCBI taxonomy): Bacteria > Bacillati > Actinomycetota > Actinomycetes > Pseudonocardiales > Pseudonocardiaceae > Pseudonocardia > Pseudonocardia sp. GCM10023141. Next base: position 61,739 of record NZ_JBHSIR010000060.1, on the reverse strand, counting down.
AACGCGTACCGGCCCGATGTCGTCGACGCCGCGGGCGAGCTCGACTGGCGCCGTCAGCTGGACACCGCGTTCGACCTGGTCGACGCCCAGTCCGTCGGCAGCCTCGCCGCGTGCATCGTCGAGCCGATCCTCAGCTCCGGCGGGCTCATCGAGCCGCCGCCGGGCTACCTCGCCGCGCTGCAGGTCAAGTGCCGGGAACGGGGCATGCTGCTGATCGTCGACGAGGCGCAGACCGGGCTGTGCCGCACCGGTAGCTGGTACGCGTTCGAGCAGGCCGGCATCACCCCCGACATCCTGACGCTGTCGAAGACGCTCGGCGCCGGGCTGCCGCTGGCCGCCGTGATCACCACCGCGGAGATCGAGCAGGAGGCGCACGACAACGGCTACCTGTTCTTCACCACCCACGTCTCCGATCCGCTGGTGGCAGCCGTCGGCAACACCGTGCTCGACGTGCTGGAGCGCGACAAGATGGACGTCCGGACCGAGGCGAACGGCGAGTTCCTCCGCGACGGCCTGCTGGGCCTGCAGGAGCGGCATGCCGTGGTGGGCGACGTCCGCGGGCGCGGGTTGTTCCAGGGCATCGAGCTCGTGCTGGACCGCGAGACCAAGGAGGGCTCCGACGAGCTGGGGCGCCAGGTCACGCGGCGCTGCCTGGAGCTCGGGCTGCACATGAACATCGTGCAGCTGCCGGGCATGGGCGGGGTGTTCCGGATCGCGCCGCCGCTCACCAGCACCGAGGAGGAGCTGGCCGAGGGGGTGGCGATCCTGGACCGGGCGTTGGCCGAGGTCGGGCGGGTCTAGCTCGTGTGTCCGGTGGCGCCGGGCCCGCGCAGCGGTCACCCACACCCCCATCACCCACCAGCACACCGTGACATTCAGCGGCAGACAAATCCCCCACGTGGCCTAAATGGGGGCCGCCGTCTGCTACCAAGCGCAACGCCGCATCCTGCTCTCATGCGCTCCCCACGCCCCGCGTTCGCCGGTCTCGTCGCGGTCTTCGCACTCACCGGCTGCGGAGCCGCCACCGCGGTCGCTCCGGCCGCTGTCAGCGTCACCTCCCACGACACCCAGGTGAGCGCCACGTTCGTGGACGCCCCCGGCGTCGCGGTCACCTACGACGCCAAGCTCGTGCGGCCGGGCTCCCGCGGCGCGGTCAGCTCCACGACCGAGGGTGGCAACACCACCGTCAAGCTCGCGGTGCGCGGGCTCGAACCCAGCCGGGTCTACGGGGCACACGCCCACACCAAGGCCTGCGGCGCCACGGGCGACCTGGCCGGCCCGCACTTCCAGAACAAGGTCGACCCGGTGCAGCCCAGCGTGGACCCGAAGTACGCCAACCCGCAGAACGAGATCTGGCTCGACTTCACCACCGACGCCAACGGTGCCGGTAGCGCCGAGACCACCGTGCCGTGGGCGTTCCCCGACGACCGGCGCGCCCACTCGGTGGTCATCCACGCGATGGGCACCGCCACCGACGCCGGTCACGCGGGCACGGCAGGCGCTCGCGCGGCCTGCATGACCGTGGACTTCTGACAAGGAGGACAATGGGGCCTCGTGAGTGCCCCGTCCACCGTGTCCGCCGCCGTGCGGCCTCCGCTGCGCATCGGACCGTACGTGTCCGAGACCCCCGTCGTGCTGGCTCCGATGGCCGGCATCACCAACGCCGGGTTCCGCAGGCTCTGCCGTGAGCAGGGCGCAGGCTTCTACGTCTGCGAGATGATCACGTCTCGGGGTCTCGTCGAGAAGAACCCGCTGACGTTCCGCATGATCGCCATGGATCCGGACGAGAACCCGCGGTCGATGCAGCTCTACGGGGTCGACCCCGCGGCGATGGGCCAGGCCGTGCGGATGATCCGCGAGCGCGACCTCGCCGATCACATCGACATGAACTTCGGCTGCCCCGTCCCCAAGGTCACGCGCAAGGGCGGCGGCGCCGCACTGCCGTACAAGCGCAGGCTGTTCGAGGCCATCGTGCAGGCCGCCGTCGACAACGCCGGGCCGCTTCCCGTCACCGTGAAGATGCGCATCGGCATCGACGACGAGCGCCACACCTTCCTCGACGCCGCGCACCGCGCCGTCGGGGCCGGGGTCGCCGCCGTCGCGCTGCACGCCCGGACCGCCGCGCAGCGCTACTCCGGCACCGCGGACTGGTCGGCCATCGCCCGCCTGCGCGACGCGCTGCCCGCCGAGATCCCGGTGCTCGGCAACGGCGACATCTTCAGCGCCGCCGACGCGCTCGCGATGGTCGAGGCCACCGCGTGCGACGGCGTCGTCGTCGGCCGCGGATGCCTCGGCAGGCCGTGGCTGTTCGGCGATCTCGAGGCCGCCTTCGCCGGCAAGCCGTTGCCGACGCCACCGCGGCTCGGTGAGGTCGCCGCCACCCTGCGCCGCCACGCCGTGCTCCTGCAGGAGCACATGGGCGTCGACAAGGGCATTCGCGACATGCGCAAGCACATGGCCTGGTACCTCAAGGGCTTCCCGGTCGGGCCGGACATCCGGCGCGCACTGGGGCTCGTCGGCAGCATCGACGAGCTCGACGAGCTGCTGGCCAGGCTCGACCCCGACGAGCCCTTCCCGGCCGAAGCCGACGGCCCGCGCGGCCGCCAGGGCTCCCCCGGCCGCGTCACACTGCCCGAACACTGGCTCGACGACCCGGACGACCCGTCCGTGCCCTTCGGCGCCGAGTTGGAGCACTCGGGCGGGTGATCCCGGCGGCCGATACCCGTCGGTGATCACGGCCGCACCCCGGTCGGGTGGAGCAACGCGCCAACGGGTACTTCGGCCCTTTACACCTCAAGCGCCCCATCCGCCACGTCGATAACACGGGTAACAGGGGAGGTGATCGACGATCATGATACGGACAGCACGACCCGGCGACGCGATCGGCGACGCCGCCCTCGACGTCGCGCCGGACATCGCGCCGGACATCGCGCCGGACATCGCAGCCGAGCGCCACACGACAGCGGCCGAGGAGCTGGCCGCCGACGGTCACTGGGAGCAGGCCTACGAGCACCTCCGGGTGGCCGTGCGGCTGCTGCACGGCCAGCCCGCACCGGCCGACGAGCTCGACCGGCTGCGTCGCGAGCACGCCGAGGCCCGCGAGCAGAGCCGCCGCGACAGCCTGACCAGCACCTACAACCGTCGCTACCTGGACGAGCGGCTCGTGACGCTGCTGACCGATCCGGCCTGCCGCACCACCGCCGGGATCTGCGTGGCACTCGTCGACGCCGATCACTTCAAGCAGGTCAACGACACGTTCGGGCACCGCTTCGGCGATCGCGTGCTGCAGCGGATCGTCGCGGAGCTGGGCAGCGGGCTGCCCGAGGGATCGTTCTGCGCGCGATACGGCGGTGAGGAGTTCGCGCTGGTCCTGCCGGGCTGCAGCCTCCGCGACGCCGTGTTCGCATGCGAGGAGGCCCGGGACCGCGTGGATCATCACCCGTGGCACGAGCTCGACGAGCGGTTGCGCGTCACCGTCAGCATCGGGGTGGCCCACAGCAACGGCCCGCTCACCGATGTCGAGCGACTGGTCGGCGCCGCCGACAGCTTGCTCTACGCCGCGAAGAACTCGGGACGGAATGCTGTGGCATACCGTGACCGGCGGGGTGGGCTCGTCCGACTGGCCGGAGCCGCGGGCGGTCGCCGCTCCGTCGCACAGCACGGACGCAGCGGCTAGTAAACTCGTGAACGGTCGCAGGGCGGGCACGGGGTTCTCCAACCCGTGACCGCCCTGCTGCATGTCGGGCCGGAGGAGGTGGCGTGGAGGACGAGTCGATCGACGATGTCCTCGCGCGTCATGGTCTGCTCCGGCCGGGGCAGACCACGCCCGATCCGTCGCGCCCGGCGCGCACCCCCGTCAGCGGTGGGCGGGCGGCTCGCAGGCGGGCCGCCGAGCTCGCCGACGAGGCAGCGGAGGCGGCCGCGCGCTCCGCCCCGCCCGAGCCGCCGCGACGATCGGGCCGGCCCGATCCTGCGGTCCCGCCGCGGGCCGCGCGGCCCCGTGCGACGGGCGGCCGGCACCCCGGACCGCCGCCCAGCACTCCCCCGGCCGCGCCGCCACCACCGCCGCCCGTGGCCCCTCCGGGGTCACAGGCCGGGTCGCGGGGGTCGTCGCGGGCGGCGCAGCCGGGACCGGTGCGAGGAGATACCCGCCGTCCCCCCGGCCCCGACGCACCGGCCCGCAACGGGAACGGTGGTCGCCCGCCGCAGGGCCGCCCCGCTCCGCCCCGGTCCGCACCCGCGCGGGCTCCGCTGCCACCGCTGTCGGAACCGCCGATCCCCTCGTCGCTGCCGCCACCACCCCCGCCGCCACCGCTGCTGCGGCCGCCGTCGAGCTCCGGTGACGCGGAGTCCCGGCGAGTCCCGCCGCGGCCACCCATCGGTGGTCCCGGGGCCGCCGGCTCACCGCCGCCCACCCGCGGGCGGACCGGGCCGCGTCCCACCGGCGGCGGGTTCGCCGGTGGTCGCACCGCGAACGGGCCCACCACCGGGCCCGAGCGGGCTCCGGGCGGTCGCGCGGCCGCAGCCCGGCCGGCCGCGGGGCCCACCGAAGCTCGCCAGGAGGGGGGCGCCCGGGCCCTCCCCGGTGCCCGCCCCGGTCCGGCCGCCGATCTCGGCAGCGGGGTGCCCGACATCAGCGAGCGCGCTGAGCGCTCCCGCCGCGACGAGCGTTCCGACAGCGACGACATCCGCGCCAGCCGCATCGACGAGACGCTGGTGCGGCTCACCGCGGCCCACGCCGGCCTCGTGCTCGGCGCCGACCCGGACGACGAGGACGTCGACGCCAAGCCGCGGTTCTCCCTGCGCGACCTGCCCCGGCCGTCGCTGGGGCAGCTGCTCCTCGTCGCGCTGGCACTGGTCGTGTTCCTGACCTCCGCCACCGGCTGGGTGACGCGCGGTTGGCTGTCCTCGTCGGTGCGCCACGTCGCCGCGCTGGACACCGGGTCCGGCGCCATCGTCGACGGCGCGGCGCAGAAGGGCGACCAGAACGTGCTGGTCGTGGCCACCGACCCGCCCGCACCCGCCGGCACCACCCAGCAGGACACCCCGCCGGGGACCTCGGCAGGCGCCGACACCGTCAGCGTCGTCCACGTCCCCGCCGGCAACGGCCCCGTCGTGGTGCTGTCGATCCCGGCCGGCCTGGAGACGACCCGCCCGCCGTGCCCGCGCTACGACCCGATCTCCGGTTCCTACACCAACGAGACCCAGAGCGCCGAGACCCGCACGCAGCTCACCTCGGCACTCGATGTCGGGGGCCCCCGCTGCGTCACGCGGGTCGTGCAGCAGCTGACCGGGCTCGCGATCACCGGGTACATCGGGGTGAGCCTCGACAAGGTCTCGCCGCTGGTCGCCGCCGTCGGGGGCATCCCGCTCTGCCTGGCCCGCCCGGTGCAGGACTCGGTGCTGGGCCCGGTGGCCCCCTCCGCAGGCCGCCAGAACCTCGACAGCCAGCACACCGATGACTTCGTGCACGCCGGCAGCGTGGCGGGCGACCCGTCGCCCGACTACGGCCGCCTCGAGCGCCAGCAGCAGGTGCTGTCCGCGGTCTTCGACGGGGCGCTGTCCACCACGGGGCTGCTGGACCTCGGTCAGGTGTCGGCCCTGCGCACCGCGATCGCGGGCGGGATCGTCGCCGACGGCATCGGGATCGACGGCATCGCCGGTGTCGCACGGACGCTGCACCGGCTCGACGCCGACGGCGTCACGTTCACCAGCGTGCCCACCAGCCCGGAGCTCAACGGTCGCGGCAACACGATGCTGCGCGACGCCGATGCCGCCACGCTGTTCTCCGCGATCCGCCGCCACGTCGCGCTGCCCGCAGCCGTCGCAGGCCCGGCCGCCACCGCCGCCGGGCCCAAGCCGGGCGACATGAAGGTGCAGGTGCTCAACGCGTCCGACACCCCGGGGCGGGCCGCGCAGATCGGCGACACGCTGCGCTCGCTCGGGTTCGGTATCGGGGACGTGTCCAACGCGCCCCAGCCCACCACCCAGACGGTGATCAAGTTCTCGCCCGACCAGGCTGCGGCCGCCGGCTTGCTGGCGAGCTCCGTGCCCGCGGCCACGTCGATCCCGGACCCCGGCGCCAACGGCGTCCTGCAGCTCATACTCGGCCGCTCGTTCGACGACGTCGTGAAGCCGCCCGTCCAGGCGCAGCCCGCCGGTGGTGCGGCCACCGCCCCACCGCCCGCGCACGTGGCCGCCTGCAGCTGAGAAGGGTGGATCCGCGAAGCGTTCACCCCCGGTTCATCTGCTCATCGGGCTCGATCCGGACAGCTCGACTACTCTCGTCCCATGCGTGACGCCTACCAGGACCAGCTCGATGAGCTGGCCGAATCCCTCGCCGCGATGTGCACCCAGGTCGCGTCCGCGATGGAGAAGGCCACCAGGGCACTCCTGGAGGCGGATCTGCAGCTCGCCGAGGAGGTCATCTCCGAGGATGCGCTGGTCGACGACACGCGCGCGGCGGCGGAGGAGAACGCGTTCGCGCTGCTCGCCCTGCAGGCCCCGGTGGCCACCGACCTGCGGATCGTCGTGTCGGCCATCCACGGCGCCGGCGACATCGAGCGCATGGGCGACCTCGCCCTGCACGTCGCCCAGGCCGCCCGGAGGCGCCACCCGCAGCCGGTGCTGCCCGCCGAGGTCGCGCCCTACTTCTCCGAGATGGGCCGGGTCGGGGTCGCGCTGGCGATCAAGGCGGGCGAGGTGATCCGCACGCGGGACCTCGCGCGGGCCAACGAGCTCGAGACCGACGACGACGCCATGGACGATCTCCACAAGCACATGTTCTCCGTGCTCATGGACCGCGACTGGGCCCACGGCGTCGGTCCGGCCGTCGACATCACGCTGCTCGCCCGGTTCTACGAGCGCTACGCCGACCACGCCGTCGCGGTCGCTCGGCGCATCGTCTACGTCGTCACCGGGCAGATGCCGGGACCGCTCACCGTCTGAGCCGGTCGGGCGTTCATCCTGCGTTCATCCTGTCCAGACGCTTCCTCGACCTGCGTTCCTTACGCTCGACCCATGCCACCCGCACCGTTGCCACAGCTGCTCGACGAGCTCGCAGAGCTGCTCGGGCAGATGTGCACCACCGTCGCCAACGCCCTGTACCGGGCCACCGCGGCGCTGCTCGACAACCGCGAGCGGCTGGCCCAGCAGGTGATCATCGGTGACGTCGCCGTCGACGCGCTGCGAGCGCGCGTCGAAGGGATCGCCACCGACGCGCTGCTGTTCCACGCGCCGGTGGCGGGCGATCTGCGCACGGTCGTCTCCGCGATCCGGTCAGCGGGTGACATCGAGCGGATGGGAGACCTCGCACTGCACGTCGCGCAGGTCGTCGAGCGGGGCAGGCGGCTGCCACCCGAGGTGTGCGGCGACTTCGCCGAGATGGGCAGGCTCGCCGTGCAGCTCGGCCGGAAGGCCGCGGAGGTGGCCCGCACCCGCAACGTCGTCATGGCCGTGGGGCTGGAGTCCGACGACGACGCGATGGACGTGCTGCACGAGCACATGTTCGGCGTCCTGATGGACGATGCGTGGCCGCACGGGGTGCCGACGGCGGTGGACGTCACGCTGCTGGCGCGCTACTACGAACGCTTCGCCGACCACGCCGTGGCCGTGGCGCGGGAGACCGTCTACGCCGTGACGGGTCAGACCCCGGAAGCGCTGGCGCTCTGACACCCAGCCGCTGAAAACGCAGCCGCCGGGCCGCTCCTCCCCCTCAGGAGCGGCCCGGCGGCATGTCGTCAGCCGAAACGTCCCGAGACGTAGTCCTCCGTGGCCTTCTCCTTCGGCTGGGAGAAGATCGTCTTGGTCTCGTCCATCTCCACGAGGTGGCCCGGCTTACCGGTGCCCTCGATGTTGAAGAACCCCGTGAAGTCGCTGACCCGCGCGGCCTGCTGCATGTTGTGGGTGACGATGACGATCGTGTAGTCCATCTTCAGCTCGTTGATCAGGTCCTCGATCGCGAGCGTGGAGATCGGGTCGAGCGCCGAGCACGGCTCGTCCATCAGCAGCACGTCGGGCTGCACCGCGATCGCGCGGGCGATGCAGAGGCGCTGCTGCTGCCCACCGGAGAGGCCGGAGCCCGGCTTGTCGAGCCGGTCCTTCACCTCGTTCCAGAGGTTCGCACCGCGCAGTGACTGCTCGACGAGCGTGTCGGTGGCGTCCTTGCGCATGCGCTTGTTGTTGAGCCGCTGGCCCGCGATCACGTTGTCGTAGATCGACATCGTGGGGAACGGGTTGGGCCGCTGGAAGACCATGCCGATCTGGCGACGCACGCCGACCGGGTCGACGCCGGGGGCGTAGAGGTCCTTGCCGTCGAGCTCGATCTTCCCCTCGACGCGCGCGCCGGGGATGACCTCGTGCATGCGGTTGATCGAGCGCAGGTACGTCGACTTGCCACAGCCCGACGGGCCGATCAGGGCGGTGACGGTCTTGGGGCGGATCGCCATGTTGACACCCTCCACGGCCAGGAAGGAGCCGTAGTAGATGTTCAGGTTCTTGGCGTCGATCGCTTTACCCATCGGGGTTCCTTATCGGGTCTTCGGCGCGAAGACGCGCGCGATCAGCCGGGCCACCAGGTTCAGCACCAGCACGATGATGATCAGGACCAGCGCGGCGGTCCACGCCCGGTCGATGAAGGGCTCGCGCGGCACACCGGGCGCCGCGTAGGAGTTGTAGGCGAACACCGGCAGCGTGGTCATGCGGCCGGAGAACGGGTTGAAGTTCAGCCCGGTGGTGAGCCCGGCGACGATGAGCAGCGGGGCCGTCTCCCCGATGACGCGGGCGATCGCGAGCGTGATGCCCGAGGCGATGCCGGCGATCGACGTCGGGATGACGACCTTCATGATCGTGCGCCACTTGGGCGTGCCGAGCGCGAACGCCGCCTCGCGCAGCTCGTTCGGCACGATCTTGAGCATCTCCTCGGTGGAGCGCACCACCACCGGGATCATCAGGACGCTCAGTGCCACCGAACCGGCGAAGCCCAGCCGGATCGCCGGACCGAAGATCAGCGCGAACAGCGCGAACGCGAACAGACCTGCCACGATCGACGGGATGCCCGTCATGACGTCGACGAAGAAGGTGATGGCGCGGGCGAGCCGGTTCTTGCCGTACTCGACCAGATAGATGGCGGTGAGCACGCCGATCGGGATGGACATCAGCGTAGCCAGCGCCGTGACGATGAGCGTGCCGACGATGGCGTGGTAGCCACCGCCGCCCTCGCCGACCACACCGCGCATCGACTCGCCGAAGAACGCGCCGTCGAACCGGGCCAACCCGTTGCCCACCACCGTGACGACGACCGAGACCAGCGGGATCAGCGCGATCAGGAATGCCACGGTCACCACGATCGTGACCAGCCGGTCGGTGGCCTTGCGACCACCTTCGACGAACCGTGAGGTCAGGTAGGTGGCCAGGCCGAAGACGACAGCGCCGAGGAACACCAGCAGCCCGATGCTGAAACCACCCGTGACCGCGAGCAGCACCCCGACCACGACGAACGCGCCGACGAACATGCCCCACGGTGCCCAGCGCGGCAGCTCGGCACGGACCAGCGAGACCGGTTCCGACGGCTGCTCCACCCGACCCTCCTGGGCCTGCTCCGTGTCGATGGTCATCAGTTGGCTCCCGAGAACTCGCGGCGGCGGTTGATGATGTAGCGGGCGATCGAGTTGACCAGCAGCGTGATGATGAACAGCACGAGGCCGGACGCGATGAGCGTGTTGACCGCGAGCCCCGTGGAGTCGGGGAACTGCAGCGCGATGTTCGCCGCGATCGACGACGGGTTCGACGAGCTGATCAGGTTGAACGTGATGATTCCCGAGCCGGACAGGATGATCGCCACGGCCATCGTCTCGCCGAGCGCGCGACCCAGGCCGAGCATCGCGCCGCTGATGATGCCGGAGCGCCCGAACGGCAGGACCGACATGCGGATCATCTCCCACCGGGTGGCGCCGAGCGCCAGCGCCGCTTCCTCGTGCAGCTTGGGGGTCTGCAGGAAGACCTCGCGGGAGACGGCGGTGATGATCGGCAGGATCATGACGGCCAGCGTCACGCTCACCACCAGCATCGTCCGGCCGGTGGCCGAGACGGGGCCCGCGAACAGCGGGATCCAGCTGAAGTAGTTGTTGAGCCAGCCCATCAGCGGCAGCGAGGCCGGCGCCAGCACGGCTACGCCCCACAGGCCGTAGACGATGCTGGGGACGGCGGCGAGCAGGTCGATCAGGTAACCGAGGCCCTGCGCCAGCTTGCGCGGGGCGTAGTGCGTGATGAACAGCGCGACGGCGACGGCCAGCGGCGTGGCGATGACCAGCGCGATCAGCGCCGACAGCAGCGTGCCGAAAACCAGCGGGCCGATGTAGGCGAAGAGGCTGAGACCGCCGGGGAGGCTCGCGGCGGGTGCGACGATCGCGGGGATCGCCTGGATCACCAGGAAGGCCGCGACCCCCGCGAGCACGACGAGGATGAAGATGCCCGCACCCCGGGCCGCACCGGCGAAGAGGCGGTCGCCGCGCTGCTGAACCGCTTTCGGCGGACGCGTCGTGGGCGTGGAGGTCGTGACCGGTGGGGCGCTCACGGCGTCCTCTCTGTCATGTGGAGGAGGCGACGATCGGACGGGAACCGCACCGACGGGGCCGGTCGCTCGTCATCCATGATGACGACCGACCGGCCCCGGCGGCTAGGTGCTGGGCATTCAGGAGATGGCGTTCACAGCCGGGGTGATGGCGGTGCGCAGCGTGTCGCTGAGCGGCGCCGAACCCGCGGCCTTCGCCGCGGCGGCCTGGCCGTCGGCGCTGATGATGTAGCTCAGGTACGCCTTGACCAGCTTGCCCTTGGCGGCGTCGGTGTACTTCGAGCAGGCGATGAAGTACGAGGCGAGCGTGATCGGGTACACCGTCGGGTCGGTGGTGGTGCGCGCCAGCTTGTAGGCGAAGGAGTTCGCGCCGCCGTCGGTCACGCGGGTGGACGCGGCCACCAGCTTGGCGGCGCCGTCGGCGGTCGGAGCGACGAACGTGTCGCCGACCTTGATCTTGGCCTTGCCCAGCGTGCCGGCCTGGCTCTCGTCGGCGTAACCGATGGTGCCCGCGCCCGCCTTGACCGCCCCGATGACGCCGGACGTGCCCTGGGCCGCCTCGCCGCCCTGCAGCGGCCAGGTGTCGCTGGCCTTGGACGTCCAGTCGGCGGGCGCCGCCTGGCTCAGGTAGTCGGTGAAGTTCTGCGTGGTACCCGACTTGTCGGAGCGGTTGACCGGCGCGATGGCCTGGTCCGGCAGCGTCTTGCCGGCATTGTCGGCCGCGATCGCCGGGTCGTTCCACTTCGTGATCTTCTTACTGAAGATCTTGGCGATGGTGGACGGCGTGAGCTGCAGGTCAGGGACGGCCGGCAAGTTGTAGACGATCGCGATCGGCGAGACGTAGACCGGGACCTCGACGTAGTCGCCTGCGCAGCGCGACTTGGCCTTGGCGATCTCGTCGCCGGTGATGTAGGCGTCGCTGCCTGCCCAGTCGACGCCGCCGCCCTCGAACTGGGTGCGCCCGGCACCGGATCCGCTCGGGTCGTAGTTGATGGTGGCGTCCGGGCTCGTTGCCTGGAAGCCCGCGACCCAGGCCTGCGTGGCGGCCTGCTGGGTGCTCGCGCCGGCGCCGGAGATCGTGCCGGACACCTTCGCTGCCCCGGTGCTGCCGGAGCCACCGGTCGCCGGCGCCGCGGCTTCGTTTGCCGCGCCGCACGCGGCGAGCAGCAGCGTGCCGCTGGCAACCACTGCCACCGCGGCGATTCGGGCACGAGTGCTGTGCCGCACGGTCTTCACGTGTAGTCCTCCGTCATGCAGTTCCCGCAGCGAGCGGACTCGCCGACGGGCCACGCGGCTCGGGGTGGCCGCACGCCGAGGAACGGTAGGTAGTGACGGTGGACGGACCCCCCCGATCAGGTAAACGGGAAATGAACAGGTCCGCGGAGGTGAGGCAGCACACTTATTCGGGCAAAGGCCGTGACCTAGCCGTGACCTGCGGGGATGTGATCAGGACCATCGCCCGTCCGGTTGCGGGTGGGTGAACGGACCTCAGTGCAGATAGGAAACGTCGGTGTCCCAACGGGTGAATCCGAGATCCTCGTACACCCGGATGGCGGCATGGTTGTCGCCTTCGACGTAGAGCATGACGTCGCTCAGGCCGCGGTCGCGCAGGTGGATCAGCCCGGCCAGGGTGAGTGCCGTGCCGAGGTGCAGACCACGGGCCGACGGATCGACGCCCAGCACGTAGACCTCACCGATGGCGGGCTGCGAGCCCGATGCCGCGTGCACCTTCGTCCAGTGGAACCCGAGCACGCGGTCGTCGGCGTCGACGGCGAGCAGGAACCCGGCCGCGTCGAACCAGCCTGCCGACTCGCGGACCGTGACCTGCTCGACGTCCCAGCCGCCCTGCTCGGGGTGCCAGTCGAACGCGGCGTTGTTGACGCGCAGGAACTCGGCCTCGTCGGCGCCGACGACGAACGGGCGCAACCGCACGCCTGGAGCGAGCTGCGGCTCCGCGATCGCGGGCTCGAGCAGGCTGCGCCGCATCCGCCACAGCTGCCTGGTCTCGGCGAAACCGAGGCGCGCGGCCAGCGCCACCGCGCCGGGGTGCGCGCCGTGGGCCCAGATGTTGAGCCGGTGCCCGGCCGCCCGCTCGATCAGGGCCGTGACCACCTGGTTGCCGATCCCGGCCCGGCGGCGCTCCGGGTGCACCACGAGTTCGCCGCCCGCGGCCGCAGCGGCGTCGGCGGGCACGTCCAGGCTCGCGAAGGCGACGAGCGTGGCGCCGTCACGGGCGAGCAGGTGCTGCGCGTCGCCGCCCGCCAGGTGCAGCAACACGTCCTCCGACACCGGCTCGGTGCCGTCGACCTCCGTGGCCGCGGCGGCCAGCGCCCGCACCTCGTCGGCCTCGGCCCCGGTGAGCCCTGCGCGCCACGACGTCTCGATCACGGCTCGACCCTACGTCGCCACCGCGCCGACCCGATGGCCACCGCGCCCATGTCGAGACGTCGGCGCCGTGGCTACCGCGTGGGCGCGGCGAGTCGGGCGCGGTGGCTCAGACGAAGCCGGCGACCTGCGGGCGGCTTCGGTCGCTGTCGTCGGAGGTGTCGTCGCCACCGTCGTCGGAGGCGGCCGCCGCGGCCAGCCCGCCGCGGCTGGGCCGCACGAACTTGTAACCGACGTTGCGCACCGTGCCGATCATCTGCTCGTGCTCGGTGCCGAGCTTCGCGCGCAACCGTCGCACGTGGACGTCGACGGTGCGGGTGCCGCCGAAGAAGTCGTAGCCCCACACCTCCTGCAGCAGCTGCGCGCGGGTGAACACCCGGCCTGCGTGCTGCGCGAGGTACTTGAGCAGCTCGAACTCCTTGTACGTGAGCTCGAGCAGCCGGCCGCGCAGCCGGGCGGCGTAGGTGGCCTCGTCGATCACCAGCTCGCCGAGCACGAGCGCGCCCCCGTCGCGACCGGCGTCGGCACCCGGCCGGGACTTGAGCAGCCGCAGCCGCGCGTCCACCTCGGCGGGGCCGGCACCGGGCAGCAGGATCTCGTCGACGACCCACTCCCCCGACACCGCGACGAGCCCACCCTCGGTGAGCACCGCGATGACCGGTGAATCCATTCCGGTGCTGCCGAGCAGCCGGCACAGGCTGCGGGCGGCCACCAGGTCGGTACGAGCGTCGACGATCACGGCGTCGTGCGGCCCGGCGTCGAGCAGCGCGGCCACCTCGGGTGCGGCCGTGCGCACGCCGTGGGACAGCAGTGTCAGAGCCGGCAGCACCGATCCTGGATCGGGATCGGCCGTCAGCAGAAGGAGCTCCACGTGGTGCCTCCTCTCCCGGGGCCCGGGAGCGTCCTGGATCGGCGCGCCCCGGTAGCGACACGGCGGGCGTCGCTGACACACCGTTCACACCCGCGTGACCCGGTCGGAACCTTCACGCGGATCGATGCAGGATAACCGGGTGGACGACACAACGGTGAGCGAAGAGGGAGCGCGCTTCGACACAGACCCGATCGGAGTGCGTCTCCCGGCGCCGGAGCGGCTGACGCTGACCAGCGCCGACGGGGTGCGGTTGCACGGCGTGCACCTCCCGACGGGCGACCCTTCCGCAGGCACCGCGCTCGTCGTCTGTCACGGGTTCACCCACCACACCGGCCATCCGACCAGCCGCTCCGTCCTCACCGCCTTCGCGCGGCACGCCCCCGTCGTCGCCGTCGACATGCGCGGGCACGGCCGCTCCGGAGGCCGCAGCAGCGTGGGTGACCGCGAGATCCTCGATCTCGACGCCGCCGTCGGTGCCGCTCGCGCCGCCGGGTACGTGCGGATCGTCACGGTCGGGTTCTCGCTGGGTGGCGCGGTGGCGCTGCGCCACGCGGCGCTGGGTGCCGAGCGGCCGGACGCGATCGTCGCGGTGAGCCCGCCCGCCCGCTGGTACTCCCGCGAGACCGCGCCGATGCGGCGCGTGCACTGGCTGCTGGAGCAACCGCACGGCCGGCTCGCCGCCCGGCTCCTCAAGGTGCGCCTCGGCGGCACCTGGGACCCGGTGCCCGCCTCGCCGGTGGAGGTCGTGGCGGACATCGCCCCCACACCGTTGCTGCTGGTGCACTTCACCGGCGACCCCTACTTCACCGCGGCGCACTCCGACGCGCTCGTCGCCGCGTCCGGCGGGCACGCCGAGCAGTGGACGAAGGCCGTCGAGGGGCACGGCGAGAGTGGCACGGATCCGGCGATCGCTGCCCTGATCGCAAGGTGGGGGTTGGCGGCGGTGGGCTGAGCGCCCGGCACCGCCCCCCGTCGACACCTGCGTGGGCCCCTTCTCTACGGTCGGACATCTCGCACCGGCACCGGGCCGGAGCGCAGGGTCGGAGGTCGGATGAGGCGCGTGATCATCGCGGCGCTCGTGCTGATAGTGCTGCTCGTGGCCGCCGACTTCGGTGCGGCGGCGCTCGCCGAGTCGGCGGTGTCGAAGCAGATGCGCCAGCAGATCGGCCTCGCCGACGACCCCTCGGTGCGCATCAACGGGTTCCCGTTCCTCACCCAGGCGATCTCCGGCCAGTACGGCAGCGTCGACGTCGACGCGACGCGGCTCACCGTCGGCCGGCTCCAGGAGGTCTCGATCTCCGCCCAGCTGCGCGACGTGACGGCCCCGCTGTCGATGCTGCTGGGCTCCGGCCCGAAGACCCTGCAGGTCAAGGACATGCAGGGCACGGCACGCATCTCCGCGAAGGACCTGCAGCGACTCGTGCCCAGCCTGACCGACCTGCGCATCGACAACATCGACGCCACCGCGCTGCAGAAGGCGGCCACCACGTCCGGCGACGCTTCGCTGGCCCAGATCGACCCGAAGAACGCCGTCCGCCTGGGCGGCACCGCCACGATTCTGACGCAGAAGTTGGACGTGTCGGTGATCGCGGTCCTGGAGCTCGTCGACGGCCAGGCCCAGATCGTGCCGCGCGACATCCGGCTCGGGGGCGACGGCGGCACGGCACTGCCGTCCTACGCCCAGCGCCCGCTGCAGCAGATGTTCACCGTGCGCGTCGACCCGGGATCGCTGCCGCTCAAGGTCACGCCCACCTCGCTGCAGGCCAAGGACGGTCAGCTCGAGATCAGCGGCACGGCTCACGACCTCGTGCTCGGCGCGGGAACCGTCGCTCCCTGATCGGGATTCCTGAGCCGCGGGGAAGGATCTCGCCCCCGTCGGTGTTGGGCACGGCGTGAGTGTCACGGGATTGCTCGTCGTGCTGGCTGTGCTGGTGCTGGCCACCGCCGCCGGGCTCGTGATGCGCGCCCGGGCCGGGCGGCTGCGCACCGGCGGCGGCGCCGCAGGCGGCTGGGCGCTGGCCGGGCTCGCTCCCGCCACCGACGAGCAGGTGCTGCTGCTGCAGCTGTCCTCACCCATCTGTGCGCCCTGCCGCCAGACCGCGGCGGTGCTGGGCGAGCTCACCGACCGCAGCCAGGGCATCGTCCACCGCGAGATCGACGTGGCCGACCAGCCCGACGTCGCCCGCGAGCTGGGCGTGATGCGCACTCCCACCGTGGTCGCGTTCGACCGTGCCGGCGCCGAGCTGCTGCGCGTGTCCGGCGTGCCGAGGGCCGCCGAGTTGGAGCTCGCGCTGGCCCCCGCGCTCGGCCTCGCATGACGCCGTCACCGGTGTGGACGACATCTGTGTCGGCCATGACCTCCCACAACCTCGGATACTCGGTTAGCATCGCCTCTGTGAACTGGCCGCTGACCCGACGACGCGCAGTAGACCTGTGCCGCGTCGGCAGCAGCCTGTGTCGGGCCTCCTGAGCCCTCGCTGCACGCCCGTCCGGGCAGTGCGCACCCGTTCGTCCCCTCAGGAGCCGTTCCATGTCCGGTCCCGACGCCATCACGCCTGCACGCGCCGCTGACCCCGCTGTCGATCCCCGCGGGGTCCGGTTCAACGCCGCACTGACCACCGTCGTGGTCGCGCTGGTCCTGCTCTCGGGCAGCGGGTGGCTGCTGGCCGCGCAGGCCGTGGTCTTCGCGCTCGGCGCGTTCGTCGGCCTGCGGTACGCGCCGTACTCGGTGCTCTACCGCACCTTCGTCGCCCCGCGGCTGGGCCCGCCCAAGGAGAAGGAAGACGCCGCTCCGGTGCGCTTCTCCCAGACGGTGGGCTTCGTGTTCGCGCTGGTCGGCGCCGTTGCCTACCTCACGGGCTTCACCACAGTGGGAATCGTCGCCACGGCCTTCGCGCTGGCGGCTGCATTCCTCAACGCAGCCTTCGGCTTCTGCCTCGGCTGCGAGATGTACGCCCTCATCCACCGTTTCCGTAAGCCGTCCAACCAGCAGGGAGCTACCGCATGAGCCGCCAGGACGTCCTGGTCACCGCCGATTGGGCCGAGAAGAACCTCGGCACCGAGGGAATCGTCTTCCTCGAGGTCGACGAGGACACCACCGCGTACGACGGCGGTCACCTTCCCGGAGCCGTTCGCATCAACTGGACCGACGAGCTGCGCGACCCCGTCCGCCGCGACGTGATCGACAAGGCCGGGTTCGAGGCGCTGCTGTCCGCCAAGGGCGTCAGCAACGACGACCTCGTGGTCCTCTACGGGGGCAACAACAACTGGTTCGCGGCCTACGCGTACTGGCAGTTCAAGCTCTACGGCCACGAGAACGTCAAGCTGCTCGACGGTGGTCGCAAGAAGTGGGAGCTCGACGGCCGCACGCTCACCACCGACGTGGTCGAGCGCCCGGCCACCACGTTCACCGGGGCCAAGGACGCCGACCTCTCGATCCGCGCGTTCCGCGACGAGGTCGTCGCCGCGATCGACACCAAGAACCTCGTCGACGTCCGCTCGCCCGACGAGTTCTCCGGCAAGATCCTCGCGCCCGCACACCTGCCGCAGGAGCAGTCGCAGCGGCCGGGCCACGTCCCGTCGGCGATCAACATCCCGTGGAGCAAGGCGGCCAACGAGGACGGCACGTTCAAGTCCGATGAGGACCTCGCCAAGCTCTACGGCGACGAGGGCTTCGACGGCGGCAAGGCCACCATCGCCTACTGCCGCATCGGTGAGCGCAGCTCCCACACGTGGGTCGTGCTGCACGAGCTGCTCGGCCACGGCGACGTCAAGAACTACGACGGCAGCTGGGTCGAGTACGGCTCGCTGGTCGGCGTGCCGATCGAGCTGGGGGTGCGCGCCTGATGTGTGCCGCACCTGACCAGTCGATCGCGCTGCCCGCCGGCACCGACCTGACCAAGGAGACCGTGCTCACCGGGCGCGTCGTGGCCGGCGGCGAGCCCGTCGGTGGTGCGTTCGTGCGGCTGCTCGACGGCACCGGCGAGTTCACCGCCGAGGTCGTCGCGTCGGCGAGCGGGGACTTCCGCTTCTTCGCCGCACCGGGCACCTGGACGCTGCGGGCGCTCTCGCGCAGCGGCAACGGCCAGGCCGTGCTCCAGGTGGACGGTCCGGGCCTGCACAAGGCCGAGGTCGCCGTCGCCTGAGCGATCACCAGCACGCAGCGGGGCCGGGACGTCGTCGACGTCTCGGCCCCGTTCTCCGTGTAGCGGCCTCCGGAATTCTGGGAACGCCGCCCGGGGACTAGGGTTCCCGGCCGTGCACTGGTTCTTCACCGGCCTCCTGATCGCGGCCAGCGCCGGCACCCTGGCGTACACCGGATACCTGCTGCGACGGCTGTTCACCACGCCGCCCGGCGAGCCCGACGCACCGATGGAGCCGACCTCGTGACCACGCCCGACCCGGACCTTCCCACCACGATCAGCCCGCCGGCCAACGCGGCGCCCGACTCGGCGCAGCGCAACCGTCCGCGGTTCGAGGACCTGCCGGTCCCCGACGACACGGCCAACCTGCGCGAAGGTCCGAGCCTGCACGACCAGTGCCTCGGGCTGCTGCCCCTGATCGGCGTGTGGCGCGGCGCGGGCGAGGCCGTGTACCCCACGATCGACGGGCCGTACGCCTTCGGCCAGCAGATCGTCTTCGCCCACGACGGCCGCCCGTTCGTCTCCTACGAGTCCCGCTCGTGGCTGCTGGGCCCCGATGGCGAGATCGTGCGCCCGGCCGCCCGCGAGATCGGGTTCTGGCGTCCGCAGCCCGACGGCGAGATCGAGGTGCTCATCACCCACGCCAGCGGGGTCAGCGAGATCTACTACGGCCGCGCCCGCAACCTCACCTCGTGGGAGATCGAGACCGATGCCGTCGTGCGCACCGCCTCGGCGAAGGACGTCACGGCATCGCACCGGCTCTACGGGCTCGTCGAGGGCGGCGACCTCGCCTACGTCGACGAGCGCGCCATGGAGGGCCAGCCGCTGCAGCCCCATCTCTCGGCCCGGTTGAGCCGCATCGCCGGCTGAGCGAGCCTCTCAGCCCCAGTACGGAGGTACGGAGCGCACCGGCTCCGGTACGCCCCGTGCCCGACGTCAGCCGGCTCGGCTGCGGGTGCCCGCCATCAGCTCGTGCACCTCGTCGGCAGGCAGGCCCGACAGCCGCGCCAGCTGGTCCTCGCGCAGGCCGGAGCCGGCCAGCCTGACCAGCACCTCGGCGAGGCGGCCGCGCTCGTGCCGCACGGCATGGGTCAGCCGCTCCAGCTGCTCGCGGCAGGCTTCCAGCTCGTCGGCGGCGCCCACCGCCCGCACCGGATCGTTGAGCAGCACCGCGAGCAGGCGGTCGCGGGCATCACCGCGGGGTGGCTCCATCCCGGTGCCGGGCTCCGCGGGCGCGGTCGGACCGGCCGGCTGACCGGGGGAACGCGATGCGGCAGCACGCACGGCGAGCGCCTGCGCGACGGCCGCCGCCACCGTGCGGCTGGAACCGGACGTCGAGGCCGGCATCCGGGCCTCCTGCGCCCGCTCCGAGCTCGACGTGCCGGGACTGGGACTGGGACTGGGGCGCGGTGGTGTCGGCCGCGGCTGCGGCACGGGCGCCGCCTCGTCCGCCGGCGGCTCCGGCGCCGCGAAGTTGTGCAGGATCGGCACCTCGGGCTCCCCGGCCACCTCCGATCCGGATGTAGCTTCAGTGCGCGCCTCGACGGCGTCGGACGGCTCGGTTGCCACAGCCCGCTCGGGCTCGGTTGCCGCAGCCCGCTCGGGCTCGGGTGCGACCGGCTCCGGCGGCATCGGCGACGGCCGGTGCTGCACCGGCGGCGGGGTCGCCCCGGCCGGTGTCGGCACGGGCTGGGGAGAGATCGGCTGGGTGGCGCTCAGCGGCTGGTCCTGCAGGGGCGCGGCAGCGGGCCGGTTCTCGGGTCCCGAAGCGGTGCTCGCGGCGGCCGCGACGGGCTCACCGCCGGGTCCGGCGAACAGCGGGAGTGCGGCCGCCTCGGCCAGCCCCAGTACGGAGGGGTCTCGCTGGACCGGCACCGCGACGGGCTGCTCAGGGACGCGCACCGTCGCCCCCTGCGGGGCGGGCATCGCGTCGAGGGAGGGCGGTAGGGGCTTCGCGGCTTCGCGCCGGGAGGCGTCGCGGTGCGACACCTCGTCCGCGACCGTGTGGCGGGGCGGCGGCGTGCTCGCCGGGGCCGCAGCGGGAGCGGGGATCGGGCCTGCGGCGGCCTCGCCCGTCCAGTCGGCCGCGGTGGGCTCCCCGACGACGCCGCTATCGGGCCGGCGACGCCGTGCACGGACGATGAGCACCACGAGCGCGATGATCACGATCACCACGCCTGCACCCAGCGGGACCAGCACTTCCGCCGATTGAGGCAGCTGCATGGATGGGCACCGTACGCCAAATGTCGTAACGGTGCGCCACCGGGATCATCCGGAGCGTGACGCCGAAGTTGATCTGCTGGCTTCCGGATTCTTGTCGGGAGCCTTCTCCGCGAGCTTGTCGCCGCCGTCCGGACGCGCGTTCGGCGGCTTCTGCGTGGGAGAAAGCACCGTGGGGTCCGACGGCGCGACCGCCGGCCGGACCGCACCCACCTTGACCGTGGCCTCGACATCGCCGGGCCGGGCCGCGGGTTTGTCACCCTTCGGGGTGACGGCCGGCACGAGCGCCGTGCGCTGCTCCTCCCCGGAGCCTGCGGCCTTGCTGTCGTCGGAGACCGGGCGGAACAGGTCGCCCGGCTCGGGCTCCGGTTCTCCGCGCGGGCGCATGGACGAGCTCTCGTTCACCGCCGGATACGCACCGGTGGGCAGCCGGTGCTTGTTGGGGTCGCCACCACCGGTCGACGCAGCGGCGGGGCGCGGTGCCGCCGTCGACGCCCCAGAACCGGACGATCCAGAACCGGACGATCCGGAGGACGACTTGGCGGCGCCGGACGGGGCAGGGGCCGTGCCGTTGGCGGAGCCCCCCTGAGCCGGACGGGCCTGGCCGGATCCGTTCTGCCCGGACCCTCCCGACGGCGCGCCGCCCTGAGCCGTGCTGCCGCTTCCCGAGCCGTTGTTCACGGCGCCGCTGTTCACCGCACCGTTCGCCATGGCGGACTGACCGACCTTGGGTGCCCCGACCTGCTGCGACCCCGGTGCCGACGACTGGGACGCGGGCTGCGGGGTAGCGGCCGGGGCCTGCGCCGCCGGCTTCGGCGACGTGGCGCCGTTGGCCGGTTGCTGCGGCGCGGGACGGGGGGCATCACCGTGCTGCTGGGCGGTGCCGGGCTGGCCCGGGCGGGGCGCGGGCCGCGACTGCTGGCCAGAACCCTGCTGGCCAGAACCCTGCTGGGAACCCTGCGGCACCGGTGCCTGCTGGGCCGGAGGCTGTTTGACCGGCGACGGTGCCTTGTTCGGCGACGGCGTCGGGCGGGGCCCGGAGCCCTGCGGCGTCGGAGACGGGTGCGGCCGGGCCTGCTGCCCACCCGGATGCGGCTGCGGGCGGACGCCGGGCGACGGGGCACCCTCGCGCGGCGACACGGCGATCCGCGCCGTCGGTGCCGCGAGCATCCCCTGGAGCTGGCCGCGCATGCGGGTCAGCTCGGCCACGAGCGCGTCGCGCTGCCGGGTGAGGTCCTCGACCTCGGCGCGCACCCCTTCCCGCTCGGCACGGGCGTCGGCGCGGGCCTTGCCCCGGATCTCGTTGGCCTCTTCCTCGGCGGCCTGCAAGATGCTCTGCATCCGACCGGTGAAGCTGTCGATCATGTCTGGCGAGTCACCGGGACCACCGGGACGCGGACGGGGCGGGGGCGGTCCGGGACGGGCTCCGGGCGGCGGGTACTGGCCCGGCGTCGGGAAGCCGGCAGCAGGGGAGTGCACCAGCGGGATGGGCTGGCTGCGGGCCAGCTCCAGATCCGACCGCATCCTGGCCAGTACGCGCTGCAGGCGGGCGACGTGCTCATCGACCTGCCGGCGGTCGTAACCGCGGAGGACGACGTCGAAACGGGGGGCGCCAGGCGCGCCCGCGTCAATCGTCATCGTTGGCCCTCCCGAGCACCGTCACACCCTTGCATTTCGCCGAGGGTAGGTAGATCGTCGCGGTCAAACTGGGTCGTTCACTCAGACGGAGCATACCGAAAGTGAAGGATTCCCTCATTCGCCGGTGTTTTGCTCCCGCCCTGAGCAGGGTTGGGGCGGTATTAGGGCGACCGGCCTACCATCGGTTCCGTGGAGACGTCACTGCGCAGCACCCTGCACCAACGTGGCCTGCGGATGACGCCGCAACGCCAGCTCGTACTGGCCGCCGTCGACGAACTCGGGCACGCCACCCCGGAGCAGATCTGCACCCACGTGCAGCGCTCCGCGCCGGCGGTGAACATCACCACGATCTATCGGACGCTCGATCTGATGGAGCGCATCGGGCTGGTCCGGCACACGCACCTCGGGCACGGCGCGCCCAGCTACTCGGCGCGTGAGCACGAGCACGTGCACCTGGTCTGTCACGGATGTGGCGAGGTCAGCGAGGTCCCGCTCGATCTCATGAACGATCTCGCCGACCGGTTGCGCTCCCAGAACGGTTTCGAATTGGACGTGACGCACGTCGCGCTGTCGGGAGCATGCGCCTCCTGCAGGGAAGCTGCAGCGGTGGAGCTCCAGTGACAGAACAGATCGATCACCTGACGGATGCGAACCCCGATCCGGACCGAGCCGTCCCCGCTCATCGCGGCGATCCGTTCGCCGAGCAGCGCGCGATGGCGCGGTCGGCCGCCGTCGTCGACCGCAGCCACCGCGGGGTCATCGCCGTGCCCGGCGAGGAGCGGCTCAGCTGGCTGCACCTGCTGCTCACCCAGCACGTCAGCGAACTACCGGCCGATACCGGCACCGAGACGCTCATCCTCGATCTCAACGGCCGCGTGCTGCACCACATGGTGGTGGCGCACGCCGGTGAGGTCGTCTACCTCGACACCGAGCCGGGCGACGTGCCCGCGCTGCTCGACTACCTGCAGAAGATGGTGTTCTGGGCCAAGGTCGAGCCGCGCGACGCCACGGCCGAGCTGGCCGTGCTGAGCGTGGTCGGACCCGACACCGAGGCCGTGCTGACCGCTGCGGGGCTGCCCGCTCCCCCGCTCGGCGACGTCGCGGCGCTGCCCGGAGGCGGGTTCGTGCGGCGGATGCGGTGGCCCGCTCCCGATGCCGCCGACGTCGTGGTCCCCCGCGACTCCCAGGACGCCGTATGGGCCCGGCTCACCGCCGCGGGTGCCCGCCCGGCCGGCACGATGGCCTTCGAGGCGCTGCGCGTGGAGTCGCTGCGCCCCCGCCTGCACGTCGACACCGATGACCGCACCATTCCGCACGAGGTGGGCTGGATCGGCTCGGCGGTGCATCTGACGAAGGGCTGCTACCGCGGTCAGGAGACGGTCGCCCGGGTCGCGAACCTGGGCAGGCCGCCGCGCCGGCTCGTGCTGCTGCACCTCGACTCCGGCGACGAGCACCTCCCGATCCCGGGCGACCCGGTGGTCCGGGAGGGCCGCACGGTCGGGCGGGTGGGCAGCGTGGTGCAGCACCACGAGCTCGGACCGGTGGCACTGGCGCTGGTCAAGCGCTCGGTGCCGATCGAGAGCGAGCTGGTCGCCGGGGTCGACGAGCGTGCCGCACCCGCCGCGATCGACCCGTCGTCGGTGGAGCCGGAGGACGGCACCCCACCTCCCGGCCGCGCCGCCCAGATCCGCGGCGGCCTGCGGGGTTGATCCGGGCGATCACAGCCGCTGTTCCCGCGATGGACGCATCTCACATGTTGTCCATATTTTGAGACAGTCCTCCCGAATGGCGGGAAGCCGTCGTACCGTCGTCGCATGGGTAGAGGACCTCGGTATCGCTGGGTCGTGCTCGCCGTCGGCACGGCCGGGCAGGGTGCGACGGCCATGTACTTCCTCGGGCTCGCCGCCGTCACGCCCGCGCTGCGCGACCACTTCGGGCTGAGCCTCCCGGGGGTCGGCGCGCTGATCGGCGTGATCTCCGTCGGGCTGATGGCCACGCTCATCGCCTGGGGCGGCGCCGCCGACCGGTTCGGCGAACGCGGCGTCATGGCGGCGGGCCTCGTGGGCGCGGCGATCGCGCTAGGCGCCACCGCACTGGTCCGCGATCCCGTCGCGGCGGGTGCGCTGCTGCTGGTCGCCGGCGCGTCCGGGGCCAGCGTCAACGCCGCCAGCGGGCGTGCCGTGCTGACCTGGTTCCCCGCCGAACGCCGGGGCATGGCCATGGCGGTGCGCCAGACGTCCGTGCCCGTGGGGGCCGCCATCGCGGCAGCCGTGCTCCCGTCGGTCGCGAGTGGTCCCGGTGGCATCCCCGCGGTGTTCACGGTACTGGCGGCGGTCTGCGCCGTCGCCGCGGTCGCCGTCACCATCTGGATCCGCGAGCCACCCGGACACCCGGCCGCCGCCCGCAAGCCCAGCACGGGCGCGCGCACGGTGATGGCCGACCGCAGGCTGCTGAGGCTGAGCCTCGCCGGGTTGCTGCTGGTCGTCCCCCAGTTCCTCGGCTCGGTGTTCCTCGTCGAGGTGCTGCACGAGGGGTCCGGGATGCCGCTCGCGCTCGCGGGCGGTCTCCTCGCGCTGACGCAGGTGCTGGGCGCGCTGGGCCGGTTGGGCAACGGCCTGTGGTCGGACCGCGCGGCGAGCAGGCTCGGGCCGCTACGGATCATCGCGATCGCCATCGCGGCAGGCTGGGCGCTCGCGGCGGCGCTGCAGCACGCGCCTGCGCCCCTGCTGGCGGCCGTCCTGATCCCGGCGGCGGCACTGGCCATCAGCTGGAACGGGCTGGTGTTCACCGCCGCAGGCGAGCTCGCGCCACCCGGCCGGGCCGCCACGGCGATGGCCGTGTCCAACACGGCCAACTACGTGGCCGCGGCGGCCGCGCCGGTGGTCGGGGGGTTCGTCGCGCAGGTGGCGGGCTGGCCCGCGATGCTCGCGCTGGGCGCGGTGGCCGGTGCCGGCGCCTGGGTGGCGCTGCGCGGGCTCGCCGAGCCCGGCGGACCGGCCCCGGCGGCTCAGCCGGCCCGCTCCCGGCCTGCGGCCACCGACCAGAAGTCCACCAGCCGCCCGTAGCAGGCACCCGCGGCCTCGCCGTCGCCCTCGCCCAGCGCGGCGAGCGCCGCGTGCACCTCCGCCGCCGAGGCGTCACCGAGCAACGTGTCGTCGTCGAACAGCTCGACGAGACCGCCGTAGTCCAGCTCGACCACCGAGTCGCGGTCGAACCGCTCCAGCCAGACCGCGGTCTCCGCGAGGATCTCGGCGGGTCCGGCGTCACCGATCCCGCTGCGCACCACGGCCTCGGCAGCGGTCGCCCGCGCGCGGGCGACCGCCATCGGCACGTGCCACCAGACGCGCCGCGGGTCGCGCCCGAACTGCCGACCGTCCTGCTCGACGAGCGCGAACCACGGCAGCGGGACCGTCCAGCTCGCCGACACCACGTGCGCAGCGGCGTCACCCAGCTCGGCGACGGCGGCCGTCGCGAGTTGCCGCGCCGTCCGCACCGACACCGGGAGCGCGGCGGGCGGCAGTACCGGCGCGGCACCGTCGAGGAACGCCAGCAGCGCCGCCCCGGCCCGCGGGCGGGTGTCGAGCGGGCAGACCAGCGGGCTCCCCTCCGGCCCCGGGATCGAGAGCACGTCGACGGACCCCTCCGGCAGCGCCCGGGAGCGCAGCTGGGCCCGCAGGCACAGCTCGCGGTCTCGGGGCCCTGCCGACTCCGGCGTCAGCGGTCCGCGGGCCAGCGCCTCCCGGACAGGCGCGCCGGTGGCGCCGTCGAACACCCGCAGCGGTTCGTAGACCCGCAGGTAGGACAGGAACGGCGGCGGCATGGGGCGAGATGGTGCCAGCTCGCCCGGATGATCGGACGGCGCGTGTGGTCACACCGGTGGTGCCACGTCGCACTCCGACCGGTTCGCAATGTACGGTGGGCACCAGGACACTGATGAGATGAATGGGGCCGCCGAACATCCGGCCGCCCCTTCCCTGTTGTAAGGGGGACCAGCCATGGGGCGCGGACGAGCCAAGGCCAAGCAGACGAAGGTGGCCCGAGAGCTCAAGTACAGCTCCCCCACGATGGATCTCGACGCGCTGCAGCGTGAGATCGGCAGTGGGACGGTGCTCCACGACGGGGAGGCTGAGGACGACTTCGAAGACGACCCGTATGCCCCTGTTGAGGACGACGACGACGGCGGCAGCCGCAACGGGTACCGCAGGAGCTAACGGCCTGCGATCGTCCTGACACCCCCGGTGCCGCACTCGCGGACCGGGGGTCGGCCGTGTCATCTCCGGTTTGCCGGGTCGCCCCCGACCATCCGGGGTGGCCGACATCGTGCTCCACACCGATGCGATGTCCGTCGACGCTGCTCGGCACCCGCTTCCGGCGACTGTCGTCGACGGAGGGAAGCAGCAGCTGCGCGTCCACATGTCGTTGGGCACGCGCCCGCGGGCGTCTCTGGTGTGTTGTCGCACACGTTCACGGTCCGGATTTCGTCGGCGCCGACCATGGGGCCGAGCCCGGGTGCTGCCTACCGTCTGACCCATGACCACGACCCTGGGCCTGCTGGCCGAGCTCTCCGGCACCCCGACCGAGCCGATCGGTTGCTGCCCGACGAGTTGGGCGTCGTGACCGCGATGACGCGGCCGGACGCGCTGCTGCCGCGGCTGCGCGCCGCCTGCGGCCGGATGGTCGACGACCTGGCCGCGCTGGTCGGTTGCGCGTCGCCGTCCGACGACCGGATGGCCACCGCGGCCTGCGCGGAACTGCTGATGGAGCTGGCCGCCGATCTCCTGCGGCCACCGGCCCCGGCGTGTTCGACATGAAGGTCGGGCTGGTGCAGATCTTCCACGCGCTCGCCGCCCTCGAAGATCCGACCGGCATCACCGTGCTGGTCACCTCCGACGAGGAGCTGGGCTCACCGAGCTCGCGCGGCCTGATCGAGCGCGAGGCCAGGGGTGCCCGAGCAGCGCTGGTGACCGAGGCCAGCGCGGGCGGCGCGCTCAAGATCAGCCGCAAGGGCGTGTCGAGGTACCGGCTGACGGTGCGCGGCCACGCGGCCCACGCGGGACTGGAGCCCGAGCGCGGCATCAACGCGACCGTCGAGCTGGCGCACCAGGTACTGGCCATCACCCGGTTCGCGGATCCGGCGGCCGGCACCACCGTCACCCCGACGGTGTGCAGCGGCGGCACCACCACCGACACGGTGCCCGAGCACGCCGGGCTGCGCTGCGACGTCCGGGCCACCACCCGCGCCGAGCAGTGGACGCGGCGTTCCGGGCACTGCGCCCGGTCGTGGCCGGTGCCGCCCTCGAGATCGGCGGCGGCCCGAACCGGCCACCGCTCGACGTCGAGGCGTCGGCCGGGCTCTACGCCACCGCGCAGGCCGTCGCGCAGCGGGTCGGGCTGCCGCCGCTGACGTCGGCGGCGGTCGGCGGCGGATCGGACGGCAACTTCACCGCGGGCGTCGGCACGCCCACCCTCGACGGACTCGGCGCCGTGGGCGACCTCGCCCACGCCGAGGGCGAGTGGGCGTCGGTCGCGGTGATCCCGGACCGGGCCGCGCTGCTCGCCGGCATCGTCGCCACCGTGCTCGACCGCACCGGTGCACCGTCGTGAACGCCCTTTGCGCGTCGCCTCCGGGTTCCACGTCACCGGCGTGGCCCGGCCACTACGTTCTGGAGAGGAACCCGTGAGGATCAACGGAGCCGAGCTGATCCGGCTCGCGATGCCGCTGAAGTCGCCGTTCACCACGTCGTTCGGCACCGAGTACGAGCGCGATGTGCTGCTCGTCCGGCTGGAGACCGACGGCGCCGTGGGTTGGGGCGAGTGCGTCGCCATGGCCGATCCGCTGTACTCCCCGGAGTTCGCGGACATGGCGGCCGAGGTGACCAAGCGGTTCCTGCTGCCCGCGCTCGTGGCGTCCCCCGGCCTGCACGCCGGGCGGGTGGCCACCGCGCTGGCGCCGGTCAAGGGGCACCGGATGGCCAAGGCCGCCGTCGAGCTGGCCGTGCTGGACGCGGAGCTGCGCACGGCGGGCATCCCGCTGTCGCAGCACCTGGGCTCGGTGCACGACCTCGTGCCGTCCGGGGTGTCGGTGGGGATCGCCGACTCGATCCCGGAGCTGCTCGACACCGTCGGCGGGTTCCTCGACGAGGGCTACGTCCGGATCAAGTTGAAGATCAAGCCGGGCTGGGACGTCGAGCCGGTGCGCGCGGTGCGGGAGCGCTTCGGCGACATCCCGCTGCAGGTGGACGCGAACACCGCGTACACGCTGGCCGACGCCCTGCACCTGGCGAAGCTCGACGAGTTCGGCCTCCTGCTGATCGAGCAGCCGCTCGACGAGGACGACCTCCCCCCGCCCCGGACTGCAGCATGGTGGCTTTCCCAGCGTCAGATCGCAGGATGGCCACCATGCTGCGATCCGGAGCCGGAGGCAGACGCCGGGGGGAACACCGGCAACCGGGACGGGGTTGGCCATGGTATGGCTGACAAGCAGATCCTGATCCCGGGCCCGGATCACCCCATCACCGTCAAGCAGAACCCGGCGCGGGTGGTGGTGAAGCTCGACGGGAAGGTCGTGGCCGACACCACGGCGGCGCTCGTCCTGCAGGAGTCGAACTACCCCGCCGTGCAGTACGTGCCGCTCGCGGACGTCGACGCGTCCCTGATCGAGCACACCGAGCACTCCACCTGGTGCCCGTACAAGGGCGACGCGTCCTACTACAGCGTCCCGTCCGGCGGGGAGAAGCTCACCAACGCGATCTGGACCTACGAGGCGCCGCACGACGCGGTGGCCGAGATCAAGGACCATGTCGCCTTCTACGCCGACCGCTTCGTGATCGAGGAGCAGCCGGCCGCCTGATCGCCCGGCGCCACCGGCTCTCGCGTTGCAGGAACGGGCTTCGCGACGCTGCCGGCCTCAGCTGCTGAGCGTCAACTCGAAGCTGTAGCGGCTGGCCCGGTAGATGTGGGAGCCGTACTCCACCGCCCGGCCACCGGCGTCCCAGGCCGTGCGGGTCATCGTCAGCAACGGGGCGCCGCGCGCGTCACCCAGCACGCGCGCCTCCGCCGAGGTCGCGGCCCTGGCGCCCACCACCTGGTTGGCCATGCGCGGCACGTGCCCGGCGGCTCGCAGCAGCTCGTAGAGGCCGCGACCGTCGAGATCCTCGCGGCGCAGGGGCAGCAGGTCGACGGGCACGGCGTTGTGCATGATCGCCAGCGGCTCGCCACCCGCGTAGCGCAGCCGCTCCAGCCAGGTGACCTCGGTGCCCTCCGGCACCCCCAGCGCCTCGGCGATGTGGTCGGGCGCCGGCATCAGCTCGAACGACCTGATCTCCGTGCGCGGTTCCTGCCCGCTCTTCGCGAGGTCGTCGTACAGGCTCGACAGCTCGACGGGCCGCCGCACCTTCGGATGCACGATCTGCGTGCCGACGCCGCGCTTGCGCACGAGCATGCCGCGCTCCACCAGGTACTGGATGGCCCGGCGCATCGTCGGGCGGGAGACACCGAGCCGGTCGGCGAGCTCCACCTCGTTCTCCAGCCGCCCGCCGACGGGCATGTCGCCGTCCTCGATCAGCTGCTGCAGCTTCGTGGCCACCTGGAAGTACAGGGGCACCGGGCTGGTGCGATCCAGCGGCACGACCGGCACCAGGTTCCCGCCGGGTGGAAACGCGACCACGGTGACCCCCAGTTCCACACTTTGTCAGGACAAAGTGTTGACGTGCATGTAGGACGAGGGTACATCTTGTCCCCTGCAATCGACGAGAGGTGAAGCGATGTCGCTGGCCCGGCCGCCCGAGGTGCTGACCATGGGCCGCATCAGTGTGGACATCTACCCGCTGCAGGTGGGTGTCTCGCTGCGGGAGGTGGAGACGTTCGGGAAGTACCTCGGCGGCAGCCCGACCAACGTGGCGGTGGCCGCCGCGCGCTACGGGCGCCGCAGCGCCGTGATCACCCGCACCGGCGCCGACCCGTTCGGCGAGTACCTGCACGACGCGCTGCGCGGCTTCGGGGTGGACGATCGCTACGTCACCGCGGTCCAGGGCCTCCCGACGCCGCTCGCGTTCTGCGAGATCTTCCCGCCCGACGACTTCCCCCTGTACTTCTACCGGTTCCCCAAGGCACCGGACCTGGAGATCCGCACCGCCGAGCTGGACATGGACGCGGTGCGCGACGCCGACATCTTCTGGGTCACCGGCACGGGCCTCTCGCAGGAGCCGAGCCGCACCGCGACGCTCGATGCGCTGCGCGAGCGGGGCAGGCGCGGCATCACGGTGTTCGACCTGGACTACCGGGACATGTTCTGGTCGTCGCGCGAGGAGGCCCGCCGCTGGTACGCCGAGGCGCTCCCGCACGTCACGGTCGCGGTCGGCAACCTCGACGAGTGCGACACGGCCGTCGGGGTGCGCGAGCCGCACGCCGCCATCCGCGCGCTGCACGACGCGGGTGTCGAGCTGGCCGTGGTGAAGCAGGGCCCGGCCGGCGTGCTCGCGTCGGACGGGAAGACCGAGGTGCAGGTGCCACCGGCACCCGTCGAGGTGGTCAACGGGCTGGGCGCGGGGGACGCGTTCGGCGGGGCGCTGTGCCACAGCCTGCTCTCGGGCTGGGACCTGGAGCGCTCGATGCGCTTCTGCAACGCCGCCGGGGCCGTCGTGGCGGGCCGGCTGGCCTGCGCCGACGCCATGCCCACCGCCGATGAGGTCGAGGCGAAACTGGGGGAGACCGCCCGTGCGTGAGGACCAGCTGCAGCACCTGATCGACTCCCGGGTCCGGCGCCCGGACGCGGTCGCCGCCGCGGCGGCCGCGCGCACTCGGCCCGGCTCGTTGCTGGGCGATCACGGCAGGCTGATGATGATCGCCGCCGATCACCCGGCCCGCGGCGCGCTGCGGGCGGGCGATCGCCCGTTCGCGATGGCCGATCGCGCCGACCTGCTCGACCGGCTGGTGCTCGCGCTGTCGCGACCGGGTGTCAACGGGGTGCTCGGCACGCCCGACATCCTCGAGGACCTGCTGCTGCTCGGCGCGCTCGACGGCAAGGTCGTGGTCGGGTCGATGAACCGCGGCGGCCTGGCCGGCACCGCGTTCGAGATCGACGACCGGTTCACCGCCTACGACGCCCCCAGCATCGCGGCCTCGGGCTTCGAGGGCGGCAAGATGCTCACCCGCATCGACCCCGAGGACCCCGCCACCGTCGCCACGCTGGAGGCGTGCGCCCAGGCCGTCGGCGACCTCTCGGGCCACGGGCTGATGGCGATGGTCGAGCCGTTCATCTGCCACCGCGTCGACGGCCGGGTGCGCAACGAGCTCACGGCCGACGCCATGATCCGTGCGATGACGGTGGCGGCCGGGCTCGGCCGCACGTCGGCGCACACCTGGCTGAAGGTCCCGATCGTCGACGACATGGAGCGCGCGATGGCCGCCACCACACTGCCCGCGCTGATACTCGGCGGCGAGGTCTCCGCCGATCCCGACGCCGCGTTCGCGAGCTGGAGCAAGGCACTCGCGCTGCCGACCGTGCAGGGGCTGGTGATCGGCAGATCGCTGCTCTATCCCCCGAAAGACGACGTGGCGGCAGCGGTGGATGCGGCGGTGGGGCTCCTGTGAACGAGCTTGCGAGTTCGCCCATCAGCACGATGAGCAAGCACGTCCTGCGTCGCGGCGAGACCGCCGACGGCACGTTCGAGCTGGTCGTGACGCCCGAGTCGGCGGGCTGGGGTTACAGCAGCCTGCGCGTGCTGGAGCTGGCGGCCGGCGGCAGCGCCACGTTCGACACCGGCGAGGACGAGACGCTGGTGCTGCCGCTGTCGGGTTCCTGCACCGTGGCGTGCGACGGCCAGACGTTCGAGCTGGCCGGGCGGCGCGGCGTGTTCACCCGCGTCACCGACTTCGCCTACGTCCCCCGCGACGCGACGGTCACCGTCACGTCCGCCGACGGCGGCCGGTTCGCCCTCCCGGCGGCCCGCGCGACGAAGCGCCTCACCGCCCGGTACGGGCCTGCCGACGGGGTGCAGGTCGAGCTGCGCGGCGCCGGGCAGGCGAGCCGCCAGGTCAACAACTTCTGCACGCCTGCCACGTTCGAGGCCGAGAAGCTGATCGCCGTGGAGGTGCTGACGCCGGGCGCGAACTGGTCGTCGTTCCCGCCGCACAAGCACGACGAGCAGCGAGACGGCGAGGCCGAGCTCGAGGAGATCTACTACTTCGAGGTCGAGAACGACGGACCCGGCTTCCAGCGCGTCTACACCTCCGGTCCCGGCCGCGAGATCGACGTCTGCGCCGAGGTGCGCAGCGGCGACACGGTGCTCATCCCCCACGGCTGGCACGGCCCGTCGATGGCCACACCCGGATACCACCTCTACTACCTCAACGTCATGGCCGGGCCGAGCCCCGATCGCGCCTGGCTGATCTGCGACGACCCGGCGCACGGCTGGGTCCGCGGCACCTGGGACGACCAGGCGATCGACCCCCGGCTCCCCCTCACCACCACGGAGGAACGGTCGTGAGACTCACGGTCGCCCAGGCGCTGGTCCGCTTCCTCGCCAACCAGTACAGCGAGCGCGACGGGATCGAGCAGCGCCTGATCCCGGGCTGCTTCGGCATCTTCGGCCACGGCAACGTCGCCGGCGTCGGCCAGGCGCTGCTGGAGGTCGCCGAGTCCGGCGAGCTGCCGTACCACCTGGCGCGCAACGAGCAGGGCATGGTGCACGCCGCTGTCGGCTACTCCCGGATGCGCAACCGCACCCAGGCGCTGGCGTGCACGGCGTCGATCGGGCCGGGCTCCACCAACATGCTCACCGGTGCGGCGCTGGCCACCACCAACCGGATCCCGGTGCTGCTGCTGCCCTCGGACGTGTTCGCGACGCGCGTGGCGAGCCCGGTGCTGCAGGAGCTGGAGCAGCCGTACGGCTACGACGTCAGCGTCAACGACGCGTTCCGCCCGCTGTCGAAGTTCTTCGACCGGGTCTGGCGGCCCGAGCAGCTGCCCTCGGCACTGCTGGGCGCGATGCGCGTGCTCACCGATCCGGCCGAGACCGGCGCTGTCACGATCGCGCTCCCCCAGGACGTGCAGGCGCAGGCGCACGACTGGCCAGACGCGCTGTTCGCCAAGCGCGTCTGGCACCTCGCGCGCCCGGTACCCGAACCTGCTGCGCTGGCCCGTGCCGTCGCGGTCATCCGCTCGGCGCGGCGCCCCTTGCTCGTGGCGGGCGGCGGCGTGCACTACAGCGAGGCCACCGAGGCGCTGCGCCGGTTCGCGGAGGCCACCGGCATCCCGGTGGCCGACACCCAGGCCGGCAAGGGCGCGCTGCTGTGGGACCACAGCCACGCCGTCGGCGGGGTCGGGTCCACCGGCTCCCCGGTGGCCAACGCCCTGGCCCGCGACGCCGACGTCGTGATCGGCGTCGGCACCCGCTGGAGCGACTTCACCACCGCGTCGCGCACCGCGTTCCAGGACCCGGACGTGCGGTTCGTCAACCTCAACGTCGCATCGTTCGACGCGGCCAAGCACGCGGGCGAGATGCTCGTGGCCGACGCCCGCGAGGGCCTCGACGCGCTCACCGAGGCCCTCGACGGCTACCGCGTCGAGCAGACCTGGGACGTCACGGACTGGAACCGGGTGGTGGACGAGTCCTTCCATCTCGGACACCAGCCGCTGCCCGCCCAGACCGAGGTGCTCGGCGCGCTCAACGAGGAGATGGACGCCCGCGACGTCGTCGTGCAGGCGGCCGGCTCCATGCCCGGTGACCTGCAGATGCTCTGGCGCGCAAGGGATGCCAAGGCCTATCACGTCGAGTACGCCTACAGCTGCATGGGCTACGAGATCGCCGGTGCCATGGGCGTCAAGATGGCCGCTCCGGATCGGGAGGTCTTCGCGCTCGTCGGCGACGGCTCGTACCTGATGATGGCGAGCGAGATCGTCACGGCGGTCTCCGAGGGCATCAAGCTCAACCTCGTCATCGTGCAGAACCACGGGTTCGCGTCCATCGGTGCGCTCTCGGAGTCGCTGGGCTCCCAGCGCTTCGGCACGAGCTACCGCTACCGCAGCGCCGACGGGCAGCTCGACGGCGCGACGCTGCCGATCGACCTGGCCGCCAACGCCGCGAGCCTGGGCGCCGACGTGATCAAGGTCCGGACGATCGAGGAGTTCCGGGCCGCGATCGCGACGTCGCGCGCGTCGAGCCGCACCACCGCCATCCACATCGAGACCGACCCGCTCGCGCCCGTCCCGTCGCCGGAGAGCTGGTGGGACGTGCCGGTGTCGGAGGTCGCGTCGCTGGACAGCACGCAGCAGGCCCGCAAGACCTACGAGACCCACAAGGCGGCCCAGCGGCCGCTCATCGGGAAGGACCGACCTTGAGGACCATCACGCACTGGATCGGCGGCAAGCCGGTCACGGGCGACCCCGCGCGCACCAGCCCGGTGTGGAACCCCGCCACCGGGGCGCAGCAGGCGGAGGTGCCGCTCGCGAGCGTGGCCGAGGTCGACGCGGCGGTCAGCGCGGCGGCAGCGGCCTTCGAGACCTGGTCGCAGTCGTCGCTGTCGCAGCGGGTCAAGGTGCTCTTCGCGTTCCGCGAGCTGGTGAACGCCCGCATCGGCGACTTCGCGGCGCTCATCTCCGACGAGCACGGCAAGGTGCTCTCCGACGCGCGCGGGGAGGTGCAGCGTGGGCTCGAGGTCGTCGAGTTCGCGTGCGGTATCCCGTCGCTGCTCAAGGGCGAGTACTCCGACCAGGTCTCGAGCGGTGTGGACCTGTTCTCCTTCCGCGAGCCGCTCGGCGTCTGCGCGGGCATCACCCCGTTCAACTTCCCGGCCATGGTGCCGATGTGGATGTACCCGGTCGCCATCGCGTGCGGCAACACGTTCGTGCTCAAGCCCAGCGAGCGCGACCCGAGCGCATCGATGCTCGCGGCCGAGCTGTGGGCCGAGGCCGGGCTGCCCGACGGCGTGTTCAACGTGGTGCACGGCGACAAGATCGCGGTCGACGCGCTGCTCGACCACGCGGGTGTCGCTGCCGTGTCGTTCGTCGGCTCCACGCCGATCGCGCGCTACATCCACGAGCGCGGCACCGCGGCGGGCAAGCGCGTGCAGGCACTGGGCGGGGCCAAGAACCACGCCATCGTGATGCCCGACGCCGGTATCGACTACACCTCGGACCACCTGGTCGCCGCCGCGTTCGGCTCGGCGGGCGAGCGCTGCATGGCGATCTCCGCGGCGGTGGCCGTCGGCTCGGCTGCCGACGCGATCGTCGAGGCCGTCAGCGCGAAGGCGATCGCCACCAAGGTCGGCCCCGGTCGGGACGCCACCAGCGAGATGGGACCGGTCATCACCGCGGCCGCCCGCGACCGGATCATCGGGCTGATCGGTACCGGCGAGGCGCAGGGCGCGACGTTGGCCGTCGACGGTCGCGGCCTGACCGTGCCCGGCCACGAGGACGGCTTCTTCGTCGGCCCGACGGTCATCGACAACGTCACGACGTCGATGGACGTCTACACGGAGGAGATCTTCGGCCCGGTGCTCTCGGTGGTGCGCGCCGATTCCGTCGACGAGGCCATCGCGATCATCAACGCCAACCCCTACGGCAACGGCACCGCGATCTTCACCTCGTCCGGGGAGGCGGCGCGGCGGTTCCAGCGGGGTGTGAAGGTCGGGATGATCGGCATCAACGTCCCGATCCCGGTGCCGATGGCCTACTACTCCTTCGGCGGGTGGAAGGACTCCCTGTTCGGGGACAAGCACATCCACGGGCCGGAGGGCGTCTCGTTCTACACGCGCGCGAAGGTCGTGACATCGCGGTGGCCGCGTGTCGAGGCCGCCAGCGACTCCAGCTTCCACTTCCCGACGGCCACCTGAGATGGCCGCTATCGACCGGCTCACCCTCGGCACCGCACCGGACTCGTGGGGCGTCTGGTTCCCGTCCGACCAGCACCAGGTCGGCTGGCAGCAGTACCTCGACGAGATCGCGCAGGCCGGCTACTACTGGACCGAGCTCGGCCCCTCCGGCTTCCTGCCGCAGGACCCCGCACAGCTGCGCGACGAGCTGGACTCCCGCGACCTGAAGCTGTGCGGCGGCACGATCTTCGCCGGCCTGCACCGCGGAGCCGAGGCCCTCGACGACGCGATCGCGGCCTGCAGCAAGGAATCCCGCCTGCTCACCGCGCTGGGCGCGCGGCACCTGGTGCTGCTGCCCGAGCAGTACACCGACATGCACGGCGGCTCGCTGGTGGCCAGCGCCGACATCGATCCCGAACAGTGGAAGAACCTCACCACCGGCTACGACCGGCTCGGCAAGGTGCTGCTCGAGGAGCACGGCGTGGACCTCGTGTTCCACCCGCACGCCGACACCCACGTCGACACGCAACAGCGCGTCGAGCGGTTCCTGCAGGACACGGACCCGCGCTACGTCAACCTGTGCCTCGACACCGGGCACATCTCCTACTGCGACGGCGACAACATCGCCATCATCGAGCGCTTCCCGCAGCGGATCCGCTACGTGCACCTCAAGCAGGTGGACCCCGCGATCCGGGCCCGCGTGGCCGCGGACAAGCTCTCGCTCGCCGAGGCCGTGCCGCTCGGGGTGATGTGCGAGCCGCCCTACGGCGTCCCCGCGATGCCACCGCTGCTGGATGCACTGGCGGCGATCGACACCGACCTCTTCACCGTGGTCGAGCAGGATCTCTACCCCGTCGAGCCGCACATCCCGCTCCCGATCGGGGCGCGTACGGCCGGCTACTTCGCCGGATGCGGCCTGCGCCCGACGCGGCGCTGGCCCTACTGACGTGCCCGAACCCGTTCGCCCCCGAGAACACGCAGCTGCCCGCAGGTCGGCTGCACCGATGAGAGGAAATACTCGATGAGGAGTACCCCGAAGGCGGTGCGCGCGCTCGCCGTAGCGGGCGCGCTGGCTGTGGCCCTCGCGGCCTGCAGCAGCCAGGGCGGTGCGGCGCAGAACGCTCCGAGCAGCGGCGCTCCTGCCGTCGGCAGCGCGGGCGGCAAGCAGTACACGATCGCGATGGTCACCCACGAGGCGCCCGGCGACTCGTTCTGGGACAAGGTCCGGGCGGGCGCCGAGCAGGCCGCCAAGGAGCTCAACGTCAACCTGAAGTACTCCAACAACAACGACGCAGGCCAGCAGGCCACGCTGATCCAGAACGCGATCGACAGCAAGGTCGACGGCCTGGCCGTGACGCTGGCCTACGCCGACCAGGTCGGCCCCGCCGCCAAGAAGGCCGTGGACGCCAAGATCCCGACCGTCGCGTTCAACTCCGGCATCAACGACTACCAGAAGTACGGCATCTCGATGTACTTCGGCTCCGACGAGACTGTCGCGGGCCAGGCGCTGGGCCAGAAGCTCACCGCCGCCGGTCCCGGCAAGGCGATCTGCGTGCTGCAGGAGCAGGGCAGCGTCGCGCTGGAGGCGCGCTGCGCCGGTGTGAAGGCGACGTTCCCGAACACCGAGAACCTGCAGGTCAACGGCACCGACCTGCCGTCGGTGCAGCAGACGATCGGCGCGAAGCTGCAGCAGGACCCCTCGATCGCCTACGTCGTGACACTCGGCGCGCCCATCGCGCTCGCCGCGCTGCAGGCTGCCCAGGGCGGCAGCAGCAAGGCGAAGGTCGCCACGTTCGACCTCAATGCCGATGTCGCGAAGCAGATCCAGAGCGGCGGGATCCTGTTCTCGATCGACCAGCAGCCCTACGTCCAGGGCTACATGGCCGTGCAGTCGCTGTGGCTCAACCTCACCAACGGCAACGACCTCGGCGGTGGCAAGCCGGTGCTGACCGGACCGTCGTTCGTGGACAAGTCCAATGTCGACAAGATCGCGACCTACGCGGCCAACAACACCCGATAGGCCCCGCTGCGGGGGAGCCGGCAGGTCTGCCGGCTCCCCCGCACCGCTCAACCCATGGAGCAAGTCATGAGTCTCACCATGACGACGTCACCGCCGCCGTCCGCCCCTGAACCGGCGCGTGTCGAGCGGTCACTGACGGCACGGATTCTGGGCCGGCCCGAGGTGGGCGCACTCGCCGCGGCCATCGCGATCTTCATCTTCTTCTTCGCCGTCGCCCCGTCGTTCCGCACGCTGCCCGCGTTCTCGACCGTGCTCTACGCGAGCTCCACCATCGGCATCGTCGCCGTGGGCGTGGCGCTGCTGATGATCGGCGGGGAGTTCGACCTCTCCGCGGGCGTCACCGTCACCACGGCCGCGCTGGCCTCGGCGATGATCAGCTACCAGTTCAGCCTGAACATGTGGGTCGGCATCATCGTCAGCTTGGCCATCGCGCTGGGCATCGGGTTCCTCAACGGGTACCTGGTGGTGCGTACCGGCATCCCGAGCTTCCTGATCACCCTGAGCACGTTCTTCGTGCTGCAGGGCATCAACCTCGGCGTCACGAAGCTGGTGACCGGCACCGTCGCCACCGCCAACGTGGACCAGCTCGACGGGTTCGCCGCGGCCAAGGCGATCTTCGCCTCCGACATCCCGCTCGGGTTCATCACGATCAAGGTGACGGTGATCTGGTGGGCGCTGTTCGTCGCGCTCGCCACCTGGATCCTGCTGCGCACCCGCACCGGCAACTGGATCTTCGCCTCCGGCGGCAACTCCGACAGCGCCCGCGCCGTCGGCGTGCCCGTGCCCAAGGTCAAGATCGGCCTGTTCATGGGGGTGTCGTTCCTGGGCTGGTTCCTCGGGATGCACCTGCTCTTCAACTTCAACAGCGTGCAGTCGGGCCTCGGCGTCGGCAACGAGTTCGTCTACATCATCGCCGCGGTCGTCGGCGGTGCCCTGCTCACCGGCGGCTACGGGTCCGCGCTGGGCTCGGCACTCGGCGCGTTCATCTTCGGCATGGTCACCCAGGGCATCGTCTACGCCGGCTGGGACCCGAACTGGTTCAAGGCCTTCCTCGGCGCGATGCTGCTGCTCGCCGTCGTGGTCAACCTGTACGTCCGCAAGTACGCGAACCAGAGGCGGTGACCCCATGACCGACACGATCGCCGAACACGCGGCACCCGACCTGCAGGCCGGCACCCCGCTCGTCCAGATGGAGAACGTGGGCAAGGCCTACGGCGCCATCCGCGCGCTGGAGGGCATCAACCTCACCGTCAACGCCGGCGAGGTGGCCTGCGTGCTGGGCGACAACGGTGCGGGCAAGTCCACGCTCATCAAGATCATTTCTGGTTTGCACCCGCACACCGAGGGCGTCCTGAAGGTCGACGACGCGGTGGTGCAGTTCGGCTCGCCGCGCGAGTCGCTCGACCACGGCATCGCCACCGTCTACCAGGACCTCGCCGTGGTGTCGCTGATGGAGGTGTGGCGCAACTTCTTCCTCGGCTCCGAGCTGCGCAAGGGCAACTACCCTCTCGCCCCGCTCGACATCAAGGCGATGCGCCGCATCGCCGACGAAGAGCTGCGCAAGATGGGCATCACCGTCAAGGACATCAACCAGCCCATCGGCACGCTCTCGGGCGGGCAGCGCCAGTGCGTCGCCATCGCCCGCGCCGTCTACTTCGGAGCGCGGGTGCTGATCCTCGACGAGCCGACCGCGGCGCTGGGCGTCAAGCAGTCCGGGGTGGTGCTCAAGTACACCGCCGCCGCCCGCGACGCCGGCCTGGGCGTCGTGTTCATCACGCACAACCCGCACCACGCCTACATGGTGGGCAACCACTTCATCATCCTCAAGCTCGGCCGCTGCGTCCTGGACAAGAAGCGTTCCGAGGTCACCCTCGAGGAGCTCACCACCCAGATGGCGGGCGGTCAGGAGCTCGAGGAACTCGCCCACGAGCTGGAGAGGAACAAGACGTGACGTTGAACGTCGGCGTGATCGGCACGGGGATGATCGGGCAGGACCACATCCGCCGGATCACCCATGTGCTGTCGGGGGCCCGCGTCGCCGCGGTGACCGATGTGGACCTCGATCGGGCCCGCACGGTGGCCGATGACCTGCCCGGTGCCGTGGTGCACGAGACCGGGCAGGCCCTCATCGCCGATGCGGGTGTCGACGCCGTGATCGTCACGTCGTGGGGCCCGACGCACGAGGAGTACGTGCTGGCCGGGATCGCCGCGGGCAAGCAGGTGTTCTGCGAGAAGCCGCTGGCCACCACGCGGGAGGCCTGCGAGCGCATCGTCGACGCCGAGGTCGCTGCCGGGCGCAGGCTGGTGATGGTCGGCTTCATGCGCCGCTACGACGCGCAGTACGGCGCCATGAAGGCGGCCGTGACCGGCGGCGCGATCGGGCTGCCGCTGCTCATGCACGCCGCGCACCGCAACCCGTCGGTGCCCGACCACTACACCAGCGACATGATCATCAACGACTCGACCGTGCACGACATCGATGTGGCCCGCTGGATGTTCGACGACGAGATCGCCGCCATCACGGTGCTGAAGCCGCGCCGCAGCACCAAGGCCCGGGAGGGCTTCAACGACCCGCTGTTCGTGCTGATGGAGATGGCGAGCGGGGTGCTCGTCGACGTCGAGGCGTCGGTGAACGCCGGGTTCGGCTACGACATCCGTGGCGAGGTCGTCTGCGAGGACGGCACCGTCGAGCTGTCGGAGAGTGCCGGCGCGATCATCAAGAGCGCCGCGCAGTTCGCCGGGCGGGTGCCGCAGAGCTGGCCGGAGCGCTTCGCTCCGGCCTTCGACACGGAGTTCCGCGCCTGGATCGCCGCCGTCACCGCGGGCGGTACCACCGGACCGAGCGCCTGGGACGGCTACGCCGCCACGGTCGCCTGCGACACGGCCGCCGCCGCGTTGCACTCCGGACAGCGTGAGCCGGTGGTGCTGCGCGAGCGTCCCGACCTCTACAAGGAGGCGTGACGCGGTGAAGGTCGCGGTCGACCCGTACATGCTGCGCACGACCCCGCTGCTGGAGCTGCCGGGGCTGGTCGCGGAGCTGGGCTACGAGCACATCGAGCTCTCCCCGCGTGATGACTTCATGCCCTTCTTCGTGCATCCGCGGGCGAACCGGGCCCAGATCACGGCCTTCAAGCGCGAGCTGGACGCGGCAGGTGTCGAGGTCGCGTCGGTGCTGCCGCTCTACAAGTGGTCGGGCCCCGACGAGGCCGAGCGCCAGGCCGCGGTGCGGTACTGGCGCCGGGCCATCCAGATCACGGTCGACCTCGGCTGCGACGTCATGAACTCCGAGCTCAACGGCCGTCCGGAGGCCGCTGCGGCGAGCGAGGCGCAGTTCTGGCGCTCGATGGAGGAGCTGCTGCCCGTCTTCGAGGCCGAGGGTGTGCGGCTGGTACTGGAACCGCACCCGGACGACTTCATGGAGGACGGCCGCGGCGCCGTCGACCTCATCCGCGGGATCGACAACGACCTCGTGTCGTTCCTCTACTGCGCGCCGCACACGTTCCACCAGGGCGGCGATCTCGCCGACGTCCTGCGCTACGCCGGACCGATGCTGACGCAGCTGCACCTGGCCGACTCGTTCGACCACACCGGCTCGTCGGGACTGCGCTACATCGTCAACCCGCCGGGATCCACCGCGCGCGTGCACCAGCACCTCGACATCGGGCAGGGCGAGGTCGACTGGGACCTGTTCTTCGCCACGCTCGCCGAGGTCGGCTTCGACGGGATCGCCACCGTCTGCGTGTTCGCGTGGGAGGACCGCGCGCGGCAGTCGCTCATCGCCAACAGGGAGAAGGTGGCCGGGTACGTGGCCAAGTACGGAGTGGGTTCATGACGGTCGACGTCGGACTGGCCGGGCTCGGCCGGATGGGGCGGATCCACGCCGACAACATCGCGCGCGGCGCCGCGACCCGGCTGGCCGCGGTCTACGACGCCGATCCCGACGTCGCGCGGACCGTTGCCGGGGAGCTCGGCGTGCCGTGGGTGGCGACGTACAAGGAGCTGCTCGACGCCGCTCCCGCCGTCGCTATCGCGACGCCCACCGGCACCCACGCCGAGATGACCGTGGCGGCCGCAGCCGCGGGCCGGCACGTGTTCTGCGAGAAGCCGATCTCGATGGACCGCGCCACCGCCGTCGACGCCATCGAGGCGACGGAACGGGCGGGGGTGGTGCTGCAGGTGGGTTTCCACCGGCGCTTCGACCCTGACTGGGTCGTGGTCGCCGAGCGCATCCACGCCGGCGAGCTGGGCGAGGTCACGCTGTTCCGCACCACGCTGCGGGACATGACGCCGCCCAACCCCGCGTTCCTCAAGAACTCCGGCGGGTTCTTCGCCGACGTCACGGTGCACGACCTCGACGTCGCCCGCTGGCTCGTGGGTGAGGTCGTCGAGGTGACGGCGCACGGCGCGGCGGCCGACCCGGCGTTCGCCGAGATCGGCGACCTCGACACCGCGGTGGTCGTGCTCCGGTTCGAGAACGGCGCGCTCGGCGTGATCGACAACAGCCGCTCGGCCCGCTACGGCTACGAGTGCTCCACCGAGGTGATGGGCACGCTCGCCACCGCCAAGGTCGACGGCGCGCACCGCCACAACTACGAGTGGCGCACCCCGGGTTGGGCGTCGCGGGACCTGCTGAGCAACTTCGGCGAGCGGCACCGGCTGGCCTACGTGGCCGAGCTGGAGGCGTTCGCCCACGCCGTGGAGACCGGCACCGCGCCGCGGGCCGGCGGGCGGGACGCGCTGGCCGCGTTCGACCTGGCCGCCGCCGCCGAGACGTCCTACCGCACCGGGCAGACCGTGACCGTTGCCACCGAGAGGAAGAACGACCAACCATGAGTGCGCAGAAGATCGCCGGAGCCCCCATCTCCTGGGGCGTCTGCGAGGTGCCCGGCTGGGGCTACCAGCTCGCTCCCGCGCGCGTGCTGGCCGAGATGACCGCGGTCGGGCTGGCCGCCACCGAGCTGGGGCCCGACGGGTTCCTCCCGGCCGACCCGGCCGCCATGGCCGCCGTGCTCACCGAGCACCACCTGCACGCGATCGGCGGCTTCGTCCCCGTCGTGCTGCACGCCTCCGATCACGACCCGCTGCCGGAGATCGAGAAGGTGCTGCAGACCTACGCGGCCACCGGCTCCGACGTGCTCGTGCTCTCGGCCGCCACCGGGCAGGACGGCTACGACGCCCGCCCCGAGCTCGACGCCGACGGCTGGCGGACGCTGCTGGCCAACCTGGACCGGCTCTCGGCGCTCGCGGCCGAGCAGGGTGTGCGCGCGGTGCTGCACCCGCACGTCGGCACGATGGTGGAGAACGGCACCGACGTGCAGAACGTGCTCGACGGCTCGGCGATCTCGCTGTGCCTCGACACCGGCCACCTGCTGATCGGCGGCACCGACCCGGCCGAGCTCACCCGGCAGGCGCCGCAGCGCATCGCGCACACGCACATCAAGGACGTCGACCTCGGGCTCGCGAGGCAGGTGCAGTCCGGGCGCCGGACCTACACCGAGGCCGTCCGCGAGGGCATGTACCGGCCGGTCGGGCACGGTGACGTCGACTTCGCCTCGATCGTCAGCGACCTGACGGCCAGCGGCTACGACGGCTGGTACGTGCTGGAGCAGGACACGATCCTCACCGAGGAGCCCGCGGGTGAGGGCCC
The DNA here is from genome assembly GCF_042653605.1 of Pseudonocardia sp. GCM10023141. Taxonomy (NCBI): domain Bacteria; kingdom Bacillati; phylum Actinomycetota; class Actinomycetes; order Pseudonocardiales; family Pseudonocardiaceae; genus Pseudonocardia; species Pseudonocardia sp. GCM10023141. The sequence goes on along the minus strand of NZ_JBHSIR010000060.1, from coordinate 18,434 downwards.
GCTCGTCGACGTCCGGACCAGCGTGGAGCAGCTGCGCGCGATCATGGGCTCATGACCCACCCGGATCCACTGCGGATCGGCATCCTCGGCGCCGCGCGCATCGCGCGCGGCGCGATCGTCGCCCCTGCTCACGAGACCGGTGACCGCCTCGTCGCGATCGCCGCCCGCGACACCGAGCGGGCGGCCGCCTTCGCCGCTGAGCACGGTGTCGAGCGGATCGTCGCGAGCTACGCCGAGCTCGTCACCGACCCCGAGATCGACCTCGTCTACAACCCGCTGCCCAACGGGCTGCACGGGCCGTGGAACCGCCGTGCGATCGAGGCGGGCAAGGCCGTGCTGAGCGAGAAGCCGTTCGCCAGCAACGCCGAGGAGGCCCGCGAGGTGCGGGACGCTGCGGTCAAGGCCGGCGTCACGGTGGTGGAGGCGTTCCACTACGTCCACCACCCGGTGCTGCGCCGGGTGCTGGCGGTCGTCGACTCCGGCGAGATCGGCGCGCTGCGCAGCGTCGAGGCGGTGTTCGCCATCCCGGCGCCGCCCGACACGGATGTGCGCTGGTCGCTCCCGCTCGCCGGGGGCGCGCTGATGGACCTCGGCTGCTACGCGCTGCACGCCCACCGGATGCTCGCGCCGTGGGCCGGTGGAGCCCCGTCGGTCGTGTCCGCCACGGGCGCCGAACACCCGCCGCACCCCGGCGTGGACGAGTGGATCGACGCGCGGCTGGTGTTCCCGTCCGGGGTCACCGGCCGGGCCCGCTGCCACATGGGTGCGCCCGACTCGACGATCACGCTGCGGGTCACCGGCGAGCTGGGATCCGTCACGGCCAACAACTTCGTGCTGCCCCAGTACGACGACACCGTGGAGATCACGGCTGCGGCTGGCACCCGCGTCGAGCACCTGGGCACGCGCCCGAGCTACGTCTACCAGCTGGAGGCGCTGCGGGCGCACCTGCGAGACGGCGCCCCGTTCCCCGTCGACCTCGACGACGCCGTGGCGACGGCGGAGCTGATCGACGACGGGTACGTGGCGGCCGGTTTCGCCCCGCGGCCGCGCAGCGAGGTTCCGGCGACCTGAGCGCCGCCCGCCCCCGCCCCGGATGTCAGGAGGGCGTCCTTCCTGACGTCCGGGGGCGAGCGGGTGCAATGCGTCGGTGACGTTTCGGGAAAGTGACGTACACCTCACCCGAAGGTGACACGAGACGGCCCGCCGCGGCGATGATTCCTGGAGCATGAATGGCTCACACTGTGGCCGACAGCCTTTGGGAGGCGAGCAGCATGGTCAACATCTCCGTGTCATCACGATCGTTGGCCGCGGCCCGGTCGGTGGATCCCGATGTCTCGCCCGCGGCCGTCCACGCTGCCGTCGAGGCGGCACTCGCCGAGCAGATGCGCCAGCTCGGACGCGGGCGCGTCCAGCGTGCCGAGCGCCCGTCCCGGCAGGACTGACGCGCTCAGCCCAGGAAGCCTCAGCCCAGGAACCCGGCCACGACCCGCACGAACGCGGACGGATCGTCCAGCCACGGGAAGTGGCCGCCGCCGTCCTGCACCGCGACGACGGCATCCGGGAAGAACCGCGCGATCGTCGCGGCGGCCACCGGCGTCGGGCCGCTGTCCAGCTCGCCCGCGAGCACCAGCACCGGCGCGGTGAACGTCGCCACCGCCGCTGCCGTGGCGGCGGGGTCGAAGACACCCGGCGCGAAGAACTGGGCGGCGAGGTCCGGATGGGCCTGCGCGTCCTCGGCCGCCGCGTGCGCCTGCGCGACCCGGTCCCAGCGGCCGTACTGCAGCGGCGTCGTGGCCGCCCAGTGCTGCGGGGCCAGCTCACCCGCGGCCAACGCTTCCAGTCCGGCCATCGCAGCCGCGGCCCATGGCTCGTGCGCGCGGGCGGCCGCGACCGCGCGCCGATCGGCCACCGGGACGTCGACACCCAGCGCAGCGAGGTTCGGTGTGATCAGGGCCAGCGCGCCGACGCGCTCGGGGTGGCGCGCCGCGTACAGCACGGCGAGGTTCGCCGCTGCCGAGTGCGCGAGCACGTCGACCCGCTCCAGCCCGAGGTGCTCGCGGAACGCCTCGACGTCGGCCACCTGCCGGTCGCAGCGGTAGGAGGCCGGCTCGGCGGACCTGGCCGAGGCACCGGTACCCCGTGGGTCGAGGACGTGCAGGGTGCGCCGGGATCCGAGTCCGCCGAGGTCACCGAGGTAGGCGGCGTCGCGCATCGGCCCGCCGGGCAGCACCAGCAACGGCTCGCCCACACCGGTCACGCGGTAGGCGAGCATGGTCTCGTCGGCAGCGGCGAAGGTCAGCACCCCGCTGCCGGCCCGGTGGTGCCGCGCACCACCAGCCGCGGCGCGATGACGACCTCGACAGGGTCGGTCCGGTTCCCGTCGAGCCGTTCCAGCGCCAGTTCCACCGCCCGGCTCGCCTGCTCACTCGCCTCCTGGCTCACCGTCGTCAGGTTGATGTGCGCGAGGCGGGCGAGCTCGCGATCGTCGTAGCCGACCACCGAGAGCTCCTCGGGCATCCGCACGCCGGCCCGCAGGAAGACGTCGAGCAGGCCGATGGCGTTGCGGTCGTTGGCCGCGACCACGGCCGTCGGCAGCTCCCCCTCGCGCAGCAACACGCGGGCGGCCTGCGCGCCCGCCTCCTCGTCGTAGCCGCCCGGCAGGATCCGCCCCGTCGGCAGGCCGTGGCGGGCCATCGCCGCGAGGAAGCCGGCACGGCGGTCGGTGGCCATCGGGGCCGCACCGCCGTCGACGTGGACGATCCGGCGGTGCCCGAGCCCGACGAGGTGCTCCACGGCCATCCCGACGCCGTCGTCGTCGGCCACGCGCACCACGTCGAAGGTGGTGGGCTCGACGTGGCGACCGATCGTCACCAGCGTCACGCGCGCGCCGAGCTTGTCGAGCGTCGCCGCATCCAGATCCGGTGAGAGCAGCAGGATCGCCTCGCAGCGCAGGTCGAGCAGCGTCTCGGCCACCCGTTCCTCGTCGTGCACCGCCGTGATCGCGCTCAGCGCCACGGTGTAGCCGCGCGCGTCCGCCGCCAGCTGCACCTCCTCGGCCAGCTCGGCGCGGAACGCGTCGCGCAGCGCGACCGGCACACCGACGAGGTGCGTGCGGCGGCGAGCGAGCAGGCTCGCGGTGCGGTCAGCGCGGTAGCCCAGCCGGGCGGCCGACTCCAGCACCCGTTCCCGGGTCTCCGCACTCGGTCCCGCCACCCCGCGCAGCACCAGGGAGACGGATGCGGTGGACACGCCGACGTCTGCGGCGACATCCTCCAGACGCGGCCTGCGGCCCACATTTCCCCCTTGACACGAGTCGTTGCCGGACCGGATCATACTCGCCATTAAAGCGCTTTAAGAACCGGAGGGCCAACGATGGCAACCCTCGCTCCGCCCGTTGTCTACGACCCGTTCTCCGCCGCGTTCAAGGCGGACCCGTGGCCCGTCTACCAGCGGTTGCGCGCCGACGCCCCGGTCTACCGCAGCGAGAAGTGGGGCTTCTACGCCCTCTCGCGCTTCGAGGACGTGCGCGCCGCAGCCCGCGACCACGAGACGTACCTGTCCTACGAGGGCATCGACATCGACGACACCGCGAAGGACATGAGCTCGCCCGGGTTCCTGCCCGACGTCGACAACCCCCGCCACGACCAGCTGCGCCGGATCGTGCAGCGCAGCTTCATGCCGCGCACCATCGCGAAGCTGGAGGACGACGTCCGGCGCGTGATCACCGGGCTCGTGGACCGATTCGCCGACGCCGGCTACTCGGACATCGCCCAGGACCTGTCCTGGCCCATCCCCTACGCCGTGTTCTTCGACGTGCTCGGGCTGCCGACCACCGGATCCGACCGCGAGGACCTCGTCGGCTGGTCGCACGGACTCAAGGACCGCGACAACGACGACCCGCGCCTCACGCCCGTCGCCTGGGACGCCCTGCACAACACCAAGGACTACCTGGCCGCGATCCTCACCGAGCGTCGCCGCAACCCCCGCGAGGACCTGCTCTCCACGCTGGTCACGGTCGCCGTCGAGGATCACGGCGGCACCCCGTTCGCGCCGCCGGTGATCGACCGCGACGCCGAGGTCGTCGGGCTGGCCTTCGTGCTGTTCATGGCGGGCGTCGAGAGCACGTCGGCACTGCTGTCCACGGCGTTCCACCAGCTCGCGCTGCACCCCGAGCAGCGCAGCGCACTGGCCGCCGACCCGGCGCTGATCCCGGCGGCCGTCGAGGAGGCGCTGCGCTTCGACGCGCCACTGCAGGTGTCGGGCCGCACCACCACCCGCGACGTCGAACTGCACGGCGTCACGATCCCGGAGCGCAGCCGGGTCTTCCTGATCCACGGCAGCGCCAACCGCGACGAGCGCCAGTTCGACGACCCGGACCGCTTCGACGTCCGCCGGGCCCCGAAACGGCACCTGTCGTTCAGCGAGGGACTGCACGGCTGCCTCGGCGCACCGCTGGCGCGGCTCGAGGCCCGCGTCGCGCTGGAGGTCGCACTGCCCCGGCTGGGCGACTACACGATCTCCGGTCCGATCCGGCAGTACCGCAGCACGCCCAACATGCGCGTGCTCGACAGCCTCCCGATCTCCTTCAACCCGGAGGCCACGCCATGACGCTCGCACTGGAGATCGAGACCACCGCCGTCGTCGAGAGCCGCCACGACGCCGCCGACGGCGTTGTCGTGCTCACCCTGCGCGGCGAGCTGCGAGAGTGGGAACCGGGGGCGCACGTCGACGTGGTGCTGCCCGACGGATCCGCCCGCCAGTACTCGCTGTGCGGCGATCCGGCCGACCCGCACCGCTGGCGGCTCGGCGTGCTCGATGAGCCCGCGGGTCGCGGCGGGTCGCGCTACATCCACCGGGAGCTGCACCCCGGCGCATCGGTGCAGGTCCGCGGGCCGCGCAACCACTTCACCCTCTCCCCGTCGCCGCGGTACCTGTTCATCGCGGGCGGCATCGGGATCACCCCGATACTGGCGATGGTCGCCGCGGCCGAGGCCGCCGGTGCGGAGTGGGAGCTCGTCTACGGCGGGCGCAGCCGCACGTCGATGGCGTTCCTCGACGAGCTGCGCGACCCGCGCGTGGCGATCCGGCCGCAGGACGAGACCGGGTTGCTGGACCTGGACGCGCTGTTGGGCGTGCCGCGCGCCGGCACGCTCGTCTACTGCTGCGGGCCGGAGGCCCTCCTCGGCGCCGTCGAGCAGCGCTGCACCGCGTGGCCGGCCGGGTCACTGCGCGTCGAGCGCTTCACGGCCAAACCCCTGACCGAACCGGTGCTCAGCGGGTCCTTCGAGGTGGAGCTGGTGCGCAGCGGGCTCACGCTGACCGTGCCGCCCGACCGTTCGATCCTCGACGTCGCCGAGGATGCGGGCGTCGGCGTGCTCTCGTCCTGCAGCGAGGGCACCTGCGGCACCTGCGAGACACCGGTGCTCGAGGGCGAGGTCGACCACCGCGACTCGGTGCTGACCAACGCGGAACAGGCTGTCGGCGACTGCATGATGATCTGCGTCTCCCGGGCCCGGTGCCTCCGCTTGGTCCTCGACCTGTGACGCGGACACACGCCTCTGACCTGCATGAACGAGATTGACCCACATGTGGACAACCCTGTGGACAACATGATGTCGAGCGGATGGGAACGAGCTGATGGGACTGCTGGACGACCGGGTCGTACTGGTCAGTGGAGGGACCCAGGGGGTGGGCGCCGGTGTGGCCCGCGCCGCCGTCCGGGAGGGCGCAACGGTAGCGATCACCGGGCGCCGCCGGGAGATCGGTGAGAAGGCGGCCGCGGACATCGGCGCGTTCTTCGTGGCAGCCGACGTCGCCGACGTCGCGCAGGCACAGGCGTCGGTCGCGGCCGTCATCGCGGAGTTCGGACGCGTCGACGCGCTGGTCAACTCCGCGGGCCTGACGGATCGCGGCACGCTGATCGACACGACCCCGGAGCTGTTCGACCGGCACATCGCGATCAACCTCCGCGGCCCGTTCTTCCTCATGCAGTCGGTGGTGCGCGACATGCTCGGCCGCTCCGCGACCGGGTCGATCGTCAACATCATCTCCTCGTCCGAGCTGGGCGGGCAGCCGTTCCTCGCGCCGTACGTGGCCGCCAAGGCCGGCCTCGCCGGGCTCACCCGCAACGTGGCGCACGCGCACCGGTTCGACCGGATCCGGATCAACGGCCTCGACATCGGCTGGACCGAGACCGAGGGCGAGGACGCCACCCAGCGCACCTTCCACGACGCCGACGACACCTGGCTGGCGCAGGCGGCGGCGAAGGTGCCGATGGGCAAGCTCGGGCAGGTCGACGAGATCGCCGACTTCGTCGCCTTCCTGCTGTCGGACCGCAGCGGGGTCGTCACCGGCTCCGTCATCGACTGGGACCAGAACGTGCTCGGAGGGTTGGACTGATGCGCGCCGACGGACTGCGGCTGGGACTCATCGGGCTGGGCCGGATCGGCGCGTTCCACGCGCAGACCCTCGCCGACCTGGACACCGTCGACTCGCTCGTCGTGCACGACGCCGATCCCGGCGTGACCGCACTCGTTGCCGACCGCGTCGGCGCACAGGGCGTCGACTCCGTCGAGAAGCTCCTCGCGGCAGGGGTCGACGGGGTGCTCATCGCCGCCGCCACGGTCACCCATCCCGCACTGCTGCTCGCGGCGGTCGACGCCGGGCTGCCGACCTTCTGCGAGAAGCCGCTGGCGGCCGACATCACCGACGCGATCGCCGTGGCCGGCAAGGTGGCCGGCGCGCGCGTGCAGATCGGCTACCCCCGCCGCTTCGATGCCGCGTTCCTGGGCGCCAGGGCCGCCGTCGTGAACGGGGAACTGGGGGCGCTGCACACCGTGCGCTCCACCACGCTCGACCCGGCCCCGCCGCCCGCGGCCTACATCGCAGGCTCGGGCGGGCTGTTCCGCGACTGCTCGGTGCACGACTTCGACGCCGTGCGCTGGGTCACCGGCCGCGAGGTCGTCGAGGTCTACGCCGTCGGGGCCAACCGGGGTGAAGCGTTCTTCGCCGAGGTCGGCGACGTCGCGTCCGCGTCGGTGCTGCTCACGCTCGACGACGCCACGATCGGCGTGGTCTCCAACAGCCGCTACAACGCGCGCGGCTACGACGTGCGCCTCGAGGTGCACGGCGCGCTCGACAGCGTGGCCGCGGGCCTGGACGACGGGCTCCCGCTGCGCTCCACGCAGCCCGGGGTCACGTTCCCGGCCGGGCCGCCGCACGGGTTCTTCATGGACCGGCTCGCCTCGGCGTTCCGGGCCGAACTGGCCGCGTTCGTCGACGTGGTGGGCGGGGCGCCAGCGCCGTGCACGGTCGACGACGCGTTGGAGGTGGCGTGGATCGCGGAGGCCGCCACCCTGTCGCTGAAGGAGCACCGGCCGGTGCGGATCGAGGAGGTGCGGAGGGTGGGGTAGCCGCCCGCCCGCCGCCCGTTGCAGGAAAGCCACTTTGCCGCAACGACATTGCAGGAAAGTGGCTTTCCTGCAACGCGAGGGCCCCTGGTGGACGGCTCGCGCACGCCGGGTGGTCATCCTTCATGGCGCCCCGTAGGCCATGACGGGCTTCCTGCAATCCGGCGCACCTACGCCGGAACGACCAGCCGGAGCCGCCGTTCGCTCACCCCGACCGTGATGCGCTGGCCGCGCACCGCCATGAGGCGGTCGGCCTCGCCGCCGTCGGAGAAGACGACCAGCGCGTCGGAGCCGACCGTCAGCTCCAGGCGCTGCCCGCCGTCGAGCCTTCCGGACACGAGTGACGTGCCGGTGGTCGGTGACGGCCACGCCTCGCGCACGAACCAGGCGAGCGCGGCCGCACCGGGCGCGGGGAGCGGCGGCGGGTCGGCCACCGCCCGCACGAGCGACGCGCACCAGCCGGTGGCCCCGGTGCCGGTGCCGACCACCACACCCGAGCTGCTGTGCTGTTCACCGCGCCCGTCCGGCGTGCGGAGCAGGTAGCGCGCCGACTGGTGGCCGCGGTCGCCGACGAACACCTCGTTGAGCCCGAGCAACCGCTGCCCGTCATCCAGCTCCGCCACCACCGTGCAGCGCTCCTCCACCACGGCGGACCCGTCGACCGCCGCGCGCAGCGCGCTCCCCACCCCGTCGGGCCGGTGCCGGGCGAGCACCCCGACGCGCTGGGGATCCGTTCCGATCACCGGCTGGCCGTCGAGGTACTTCGCGACGTTGGCCACGAGCCCGTCCGGGCCAACCGCCACCACGACATCGCCGTCGGCGAACGGGAAGGCCGCCAGCTCCGAGCGGTCGGCCCGCCCGGTCCGCCAGGTCACCGGAACGGCCGACCGCACGATTTCCAGCGCCGCCGTCAGCGCGTCGTCCTGCGCGCGCAGCGCCGCCAGCTCGCCGGGATCGCGGTCACGCAGGAAGAACGCGACGGCTCCCGGTGTGCCGTGCCGATCCAGCAGCTCGCGATAGCCGCTGCGCCGCGTCACCACGACGACGCGCGGTTCGAGCGTGCTCACGACCCTTCCGGCCGCGCCGTCAGCTGGGTGACCAGGCCGGTCAGGACGTCCGGGGTGATCGTGAGCTGGCCGATCGACGGCAGCTTGCCGGCCAGCTCGCGCAGCGCGACGGCCCCGAGCGCAGCAGGGGGCAGGTCGCGCAGCGCAGCCAGCCGGGCCTCCTCCCCCGCCGCCTGCGCCAGGCCCATCGACCGCACGCGCTCGGCGTTGGCAACGGCCAGCACGCGGGTTCGATCGGCCTCCGCGGTGGCGGCGAGCCCGGCCCGGCCCGCTTCCGCCTCCGCGGCCACCAGCGCGGCCGCCGCGTCCAGCTCGGCGCGCCTGCGCGCGTTGACGCCGTGCTGTTCGACGAGCTGCTCCTCGCGGCGGGCGAGCTCGATCTTGCTCTGCAGCTCGTTCTCGGCGATGGCGCGCTCGCGCTCCACGGCATCGGCCCGACGCTGGTAGGTGGACCGGTCGGCGTCGGCCTGAGCGGCCTCCCGGGTCGGGGTCTGCAGGGCACGCTCCAGGTCGGGAGCGGCGCGCACCGCGAGCACGCGCACCCCGACCACCGCGACACCGAGTTCGGCGAGCCGCTCGGCCCCGTCCAGGCGGGCGGTGATCGCCGCCTGCACCGGGTCCGGGCCGGCCGCGAGCGCCGCCTGCAACGTCGTGCCGGCGAGCAGCGCGAGCACCGGCTGCTGGGCCAGCTCACCCAGCAGCGTCGCCAGCGCGTCGAGCGGGGAGCCGCGCCAGCGACCGGTGCGCGGGTCGATGCCGAAGTCGAGCCGCTGCGCCGCGAGCCCCGGCTCGGCGATGCGGTGGGTGATGCCCACCGGCACGCTCAGCTCGGCGTGGTCGATCGTGCGCGCGTGGCAGACGAGGGCGAGCTCGCGGTCGTCGCTGGGCACTTCCGACAGCACCGCCGTCCGTGGCCGGAACCGGAACGAGAGCCCGACGCCCTCGCGGCGCACCTTGCCGCCCGCACTGTGGCGGACCCAGCTCGTCGGGCCACTGCGCAGGTGGTGCAGGAACAGGGTTCGGGTGATGTCAGCCATGATGCCTCCGCTATCGTCACAGCGACGATAATTCCGGAACCTACTTCTCGTCAAGGTGACATATATGCGTGGCAACCTGTTCGCGGTGGCGGTCGACCTCGTCATCCTCACCGTCCGGGCCGACCGGCTCGCGGCGCTGCTGGTCCGACGCGGCATCCCACCCTTCCAGGGCGAGCTGGCGCTGCCCGGTGGCTTCGTGCTCCCGCACGAGGACCTGCTCGACTCGGCGCGCCGCGAGCTCGCCGAGGAGACCGGGCTGTCACTGGGCGATCACCATCTGGAACAGCTGGCAAGCTTCGCCGCTCCCGACCGGGACCCTCGCGGCCGCGTCCTGTCGGTCGGCCACCTGGCGCTGGTGCCCGACCTCCCCGACCCCGAAGCCGGCTCCGACGCCGCCGCCAGCGCCTGGCACGAGGTGGCCGCGATCGGGGCGCTCGCGTTCGACCACGGCCGGATACTCGGCGAGGGCATCGAGCGAGCGCGCGCGAAGCTCGAGTACACAACCCTCGCCGCCACGTTCTGCCCGCCCCGCTTCACCGTGGCCCAGCTGCGCCGGGTCTACGAGGCCGTGTGGGGCACCGCGCTGGACCCGCGGAACTTCCAGCGCAAGGTCACCAGCACCCCCGGCTTCCTGATCCCCACGAAGGAGATGACCAGCAGCGGGCGCGGCCGCCCGGCGCAGCTGTTCGAGCGGGGCCCGGCGACCGGCCTGCACCCACCGATGCTGCGGGATCCAGCCTGACCCTGCGGCCTCCGGATGTCAGCGCGCGCAGCCTCAGAACCGCGGGTGCTCCCCCTTGAGCCGCACCCGGGACCCGATCTCCGGGTTCGCCGAGGGTTCCACGGCGCGGCGCACCTCACCCAGCACCCACGAGCGAACGTGGCGAGCGGTGAGCACGGCGAGCGCCCGGTCGACGTCGTCGGCGGGCAGCACGGCCACCATCCCGACGCCCATGTTGAACGTCTTCTCCATCTCGGCCCGCTCGACGCGGCCCCGCGAGGCGATGAGCTTGAACACCGGCGCCGGTGTCCAGGTGTTGCGCTCGACGACGGCATCGAGGCCGGGCGGCAGCACGCGTTCCAGGTTGCGGGCCAGCCCGCCGCCGGTGATGTGCGAGAAGGTGCGCACGCTCGTCTCCGCCGCGAGGGTCAGGCAGTCGCGCGCGTAGATCGTGGTGGGGACCAGCAGCTCCTCGCCGAGCGTGTGGCCGAACTCCTCGACGTGGCCCTCCAGCGGCATCCGCGCGATGTCCAGCAGCACGTGCCGGGCCAGCGAGTAGCCGTTGGAGTGCAGGCCCGACGAGGCCATCGCCACGAGCACGTCGCCAGGGCGCACCAGGTCGGGGCGCAGCATGGCGTCGGCCTCGACGATGCCGACGCCGGTGGCCGAGATGTCGTAGCCGCCGTCCTCCATCAGGCCGGGGTGCTCGGCGGTCTCACCGCCCAGCAGCGCGCAACCGGCCTGCTGGCAACCCTCGGCGATGCCTTTGACCACCGTGGCGATCTGCTCGGGCACCACCTTGCCGACGGCGATGTAGTCCTGCAGGAACAGCGGCTCGGCGCCGCAGACGACGAGGTCGTCGACGACCATCGCGACCAGGTCGAGCCCGATCGTGTCGTGCTTGTCGAGCGCCTGCGCGATCGCGACCTTGGTGCCGACGCCGTCGGTGGACGCGGCGAGCACCGGCTCCTTGTACTTGCCGAACTTGAGCGCGAACAGCCCGGCGAAGCCGCCGATACCGCCCATCACCTCGGGCCGGGTGGCCTTCTCCGCGAACGGGCGCAGAGCATCGACGGCGCGCTCGCCCGCCTCGATGTCGACCCCGGCGGAGGAGTAGCTGGCGCCGGACCCCTCAGATCCGGGCGTGTGCGGCGACATGGTCGGTCTCGCTCCTGGCGGGTGTCTGGCGACGCGCTGCTGCGCCGCCGCTGGTCGGGTACGCGGGGAAGTGACGCGGGTTCAGGGCCGCGCCACGGCGTCGGCGGCGCCGTAGGTGGCGAACAGGGCCTCTGCCCGATCGGCGGGCAGGACCGGTTCGAGCTCCGGCTCGGCCGTAGCGGTGGTGGCCGCCCGGTCGAGTGGGGGCCGGTCGATCGGGGTCACCGAGAGCTTCTCGAGCAGGTGCTTGCCGAGCCGGGCCTCGTCGGGCAGCGCGATCGGGTACTCGCCGTCGAAGCAGGCGGCGCAGAGTCGCGAACGCGGCTGCTCGGTGGCGGCGATGAGCCCTTCGAGGGAGATGTAGCCCAGCGAGTCGGACCCGATGGCCCGCCGCACGCCCTCGGCGTCGACACCGCTGGCCACGAGCTCGGCCCTGGTCGCGAAGTCGATGCCGTAGAAGCACGGCCACTTGACGGGCGGCGACGCGATGCGCACATGCACCTCGAGTGCGCCTGCCTCCCGCAGCATGCGCACCAGTGCGCGCTGCGTGTTGCCCCGCACGATCGAGTCGTCGACGACGACGAGCCGCTTGCCGCGGATGACGTCGCGCAGCGGGTTGAGCTTGAGGCGGATGCCGAGCTGTCGGATGGTCTGGCTCGGCTGGATGAACGTGCGCCCCACGTACTGGTTCTTGACCAGGCCCTGGCCGTAGGGGATGCCGGAACCCTGCGCGTAGCCGATGGCGGCGGGTGTGCCCGACTCGGGAACCGGGATCACCAGATCGGCCTCGACCGGGAACTCGTCGGCGAGCCGCCTGCCGATCTCGACGCGGGCCGCGTGCACCGAACGTCCGGAGATCGTGGTGTCGGGGCGGGCGAGGTAGACGTACTCGAACACGCAGCCCTTGGGCTCGGGTGCGGCGAAGCGGGAGCTGCGCAGGCCGTTGGCGTCGATCGCGAGCAACTCACCGGGCTCGACCTCGCGCACCATCGAGGCGCCGACGATGTCGAGCGCCGCGGTCTCGCTCGCGATGACCCAGCCGCGCTCAAGGCGGCCCAGCACGAGCGGGCGCACCCCGTGGGGATCGCGGGCCGCGTAGAGCGTCTGCTCGTCGGCGAACACGAGCGAGTACCCGCCGCGGACCCGGGGCAGCAGCCGCATGGCCGCTTCCTCGACCCCGATGTCGGCGGCGGTGGCGGCCAGCAGCTCGGTGATGAGGTCGGAGTCGGTGCTGGACTCCATCCGGGCCCGACCGGCCGAGGACGTGCTCCGACCCAACGCGGCCACCTCGTCGCGCAGCTCGGCGGTGTTGACGAGGTTGCCGTTGTGGCCCAGCGCGATGCCACTGCCGGCCGCCGTGGTGCGGAACGTGGGCTGCGCGTTCTCCCACGTGACGCCGCCGGTGGTGGAGTACCGGCAGTGCCCGACGGCGATGTGCCCCTTGAGCGAGGACAGCGTCTGCTCGTCGAACACCTGGCTGACCAGCCCGAGGTCCTTGAAGACCACCATGCGACGGCCGTCGGACACGGCGATGCCGGCCGCCTCCTGGCCGCGGTGCTGCAGCGCGTAGAGGCCGTAGTAGGTGAGGTTGGCGACGTCCTCGCCCGGTGCCCAGACCCCGAACACACCGCATTCCTCACCGGGTGCGGCATCGGGTGCGAGCGGATCGAGAGCGAGAGGATCAGCTGCCAACGGATCGATGGCTAGCGGATCGGCGGAGTCCGGGTGCAGGTCGGTGACGGGGTGGCGGCTGTTCCGAGAGGAACTCGGGCGCACAACAACGCTCCTAGCGCAGGCGGCAACACTCGACGATCGGTTTCCGTGCAGGCTGACTCAGTGGTCGATGCTACGCCGGTAAAGCTCCGGGACCCACTCTCCGGGACCAGCGTCACCGAACCACCGCCCCTGACCGGTGTCGCACCCGAGCGCGGACAGCCGCTCCGCCTGGACGATCGTCTCCACCCATTCGGCCGTGACCTCGAGGCCGAGGGCGTGGGCCATCTCCACCAGCGCCTTGACGATCGACGAGTCGACGGGGTCGGCGACAGGGTGGCGCAGACCGTCGATGAACGAGCCGTCGATCTTCAGCGTGTGCACCGGCAACCTGCGCAGCCAGGCAAGGCTCGAATATCCGGTGCCGAAGTCGTCGAGTGCCAACCGGACGCCGACGTCGCGCAGCGAGGTGAGCGCGTCGAGTGCGGTGGCCTCGTCACCGAGCACCGCCTGCTCGGTGATCTCCAGCTGCAGGCGGTCAGGCGGAAGCCCGGTGGCGGCCAGCACATCCGTGACCTCGCGCACCCAGCCGGGCTCGGCGAGCTGCAGGGGCGACACGTTGACGCTCACGTAGGGCGAGGCCGGGCCCAACTGCTGCCACCATGCGGTGGCCTGCGCGCACGCCACCTCGAGCACCCAGCGGCCCAGCGCGACGATGGCGCCGCTGTGCTCGGCCAGCTCGATGAACCGGCCGGGGCCGATCAGGCCCTGCACCGGGTGCTGCCAGCGGATCAGCGCCTCGACGCCCTGGAGCCTGCCGTCGGACAGGCTGACGAGGGGCTGGTAGGCGAGGCGGAACTCGCCCCGGTCGATGGCCCCGCGCAACCCGGAGAGCAGCTCGAACCGCGCCGCCTCACCCGCGTCGCGCTCGTGGTCGAACACCACCCTGCGAGCGCCACCGAGCGCCTTCGCCCACGAGCGTGCGATGTCGGCGGCGCGGAGCAGCTCGGCGGCGCTGCTGCGCGCCACCTCCGCCTCCGCGACCCCGATGCTGGCCGTGACCGACACCGAGTGCCCGCCGATGTCGAACGGCGTGGCGAGCGCGGCCTGCACCCGATCGGCGATGCGGCAGACCTCGCCCGCGCTCTCCGGATCACCCACCAGCACCGTGAACTCGTCGCTTCCCGTACGGGTGACGAGGTGGTCGCCCGCGGCGAGCTGCAGGCGACCGACCACGCCGAGCAGCAGCCGGTCGCCGACCTGCCCACCCAGCGTGTCGTTGATGCTGTGGAAGCCGTCCAGGTCGATCGCGCAGATCCCGATCCGCGTGGCTTCTCCGGCGAACGCGCGGTGTAGCCACTGGTCGGTGAGGGCCTGGCTCGGCAGCCGGGTGAGCTGGTCGAGGCTCGTGGCCTGCTGCAGCCGTGACCGCAGCCGGTGCCGCTCGGAAACGTCCTCGACGAGCGCCATGATGTGGGACGCCGTGCCGTCCTCGGACCGCACGAGCGACGTGGCCACGTGCGCCCAGAGCACCACCGAGTCGGGCCGCACCAGCCGCACCTCGAGGCGCATCACGTCCGGCTCCCCGACGATGAGCCTGCGGTGGCGCTCGATCACGTCGGCGAGGTCGTCGGGGTGGATGAAGTCCGACACCGGGCGCGGCTCGTCGAGCGGCTCGGTGATGCCGAACATCCGGCTCAGCGCCGGGTTGGCGTCGAGCAGGTACCCGTCGAGCGAGCAGATGCAGATGCCGACGCCGGCATGGTCGTAGACCGCGCGATAGTGCAGGTCACGCACGGTGAATCCGCGTGACGCCCCGTCGAGGCCGTGCTCCGGCTTCCGGCCCCGCGCCTCGCCGCCCTGGCTGTGCAGTGCGCGCGCGAAACCTGCGGCCACCTCGTCGAGAGCCATCGCCACCCGTCGTTCCCCGTCCGGGCCGGCGATCCCGAACGCGGCCGGACCCTCCTTGCGCAGCAGGCCAAGGCTGAGTGGCAGGGCGTCCTCCGCGTCGACGGTCGGCGAGCCCGTATCACCGCACAGGCCGCTCGCCAGCAGCTCGGCCCCGAGGTCGCGGGCGGCGAGCGGCCAGAACGGCTCGGACACCACGATGGCGGCCAGCCGGCGCAGCAGGGTGCTGAGCCTCCCGATCATCGACGGGTCACCGGCCGGGGCGAGGGCGGCCCAGCGCACGGCGAGCCGGGCGAGGCGATCAGCCGCGGCCGCGCGCTCTCCGACGATCCCGCCCACCGACCCGACGGGCTGTCGCCCTGAAGGCTCGGTCAGACTGCGCGGAGCAACCAACGCTGCCTCATCCTGTCGCCCGTTCGGTGCGGATGGGCCCTGTTCGGACCAAGTTTCCGTCTCCGCGAGTGTTTACGCCACCACGAGGTGTGGGTGTTCACCCTCCAACCGGAAGCCGCCTCATGACGCGGTCAGCCCAACGGCAGCAGCCGCGCGATCTCGCCGGTGCGGCTGCCGGATGCGGCGAGTCGCCCAGTGCGGAGCGCTCCCTCCCAGCTCAGCTGCCCGGTGACGAGCGCGAGCCAGGTACGGGGGTCGGCCTCGACGACGTTCGGAGGGGTGCCTCGTCCGTGGTGGAGACCGCTGACGCATTGAACCGCACCGAAGGGCGGAACGCGAACCTCGACGCTGCGGCCCGGGGCCGCCTCGACGAGTGCGGCAAGGCTTTCCTTCACGGCCGCACGCAGCACCGATCGGTCCGGCTCGGGACCTCCGGTCAGCCAGGCGACCACAGCTTCGATCCCCGGCTCGCTCGTGGGGGTGTGACTCTGCTCGGACACCACACCGACGGTAACGCAGAGTGGACTACCTGTCCCTTAGGCCAGGTGGTCCTTACGCCATGTGCCGCAACAGCTCAGCCGAACAGCGCTGGCAGGGTTGCCTCCCAGGCCATGCGCACCTCGTCCAGGGGAAGTGCGGGAATGCCGCCGATCGCCAGCTCCGAGCCGCCGGTGACGCCGATGGTGGTGGCGGGAACACCGGCCGATCCGGCCAGCGCGAGCACCGCGTCGGCCTGATCCGGTGCGACCGTCACGAGCACGCGGCCCGCGGATTCGGAGAACAGCGCCACGAACGGGTCGAGGGCGGGTGGCAGCGTGACCTCGGCACCGTGGCCGCCGACGAGGCAGGCCTCGACGAGCGCCTGGGCGAGGCCGCCGTCGGACAGGTCGTGAGCACCGGTGAGCAGCTCGCTCGCCGCAGCGGCTGCGAGCAGCCCACCGAGGCGCTGCTCCCCCGCGAGGTCGACGGCGGGCGGGCGACCGCCGAGGTGACCGTGCACGACATGGGCCCACTCGCTGCCACCCAGCTCGTCGCGCGTGTCGCCGAGCAGGATCACGGTGTCGCCCGCGGCGGTGAATCCCGAGCGCACCCGCTTGGCGACGTCGTCGAGCACCCCGAGCACACCGATCACGGGTGTCGGGAGGATTGCGGTGGCCCCGGTCTGGTTGTAAAAGCTGACGTTGCCGCCGGTGACCGGGATGCCCAGCTGCGCACAGCCGTCGGCGATGCCGTGCACGGCCTGCTCGAACTGCCACATGACGTGGGGATCTTCCGGCGAGCCGAAGTTCAGGCAGTCGGTGACGGCGGTGGGCACGGCCCCCGACGTGGCGACGTTGCGGTAGGCCTCGGCGAGCGCGAGCTGCGCACCGACGTACGGGTCCAGCGCGACGAACCGCGCGTTGCAGTCGGTGGCGACGGCGACGCCACGACCGGTCTCCTCGTCGATGCGCACGACGCCGGAGTCGGCCGGCTGCGCCGAAGCGGTATTGCCGCGGACGTAGCGGTCGTACTGGTCGGTGACCCAAGCGCGGCTGCACAGGTTCGGCGACGCCGCCATCGCGACGATCGTGTCGCGCAGCTCGGAGGGCGCGGCGGGCCGGGGCAGGGCGTCGGGCCCGTCGGCCACCAGCACGTCCTGTGTCGCGGAACGCTCGACCGGGCGCCGGTAGACCGGACCGTCGTGCGCGACGGTGCGCGGCGGCACGTCCACGACGGTCTCGCCGTGCCAGGTGATCACGAGGTTGTCGCCGTCGGTGACCTCACCGATCACCGACGCGAGCGTGTCCCACTTGCGGCAGACGGCCATGAACGCGTCGACGTCCTCGGGCCGCACGACCGCGCACATCCGCTCCTGCGACTCGCTGGAGAGGATCTCGGCCGGGGTCATCCCGGTGGCGCGCAGCGGCACGGCATCGAGATCGATCCGCATGCCACCGTCGCCGGCGCTCGCCAGCTCGGACGTGGCGCAGGACAGACCCGCACCACCGAGGTCCTGGATGCCCACGACGATGCCGGCGTGATAGAGCTCGAGGCAGCACTCGATGAGCACCTTCTCGGTGAACGGGTCGCCCACCTGCACCGCGGGGAGCTTCTTGTTGCCGCCGCCGCCCGCGTCACCCGCGAACGTCTCCGACGCCAGCACCGAGACGCCGCCGATGCCGTCGAGACCGGTGCGCGCACCGAACAGGATGATCTGGTTGCCGGCACCCGACGCGAAGGCCAGGTGCAGGTCCTCCACCCGCATCGACCCGATGCACAGCGCGTTGACCAGCGGGTTTCCGGCGTATCCGGCATCGAAGACCACCTCGCCGCCGATGTTGGGCAGGCCGAGCGAGTTGCCGTAGCCACCGACGCCGGCGACGACGCCGGGCAGCACCCGGCGGGTGTCGGGTGCATCGGCGGGGCCGAATCGCAGCGGGTCGGCGACGGCGACGGGCCGCGCCCCCATCGCCATGATGTCGCGCACGATGCCGCCCACGCCGGTGGCCGCGCCCTGGTAGGGCTCCACGTAGGACGGGTGGTTGTGCGACTCGACCTTGAACGTGACCGCCCAGCCGTCGCCGATCTCGACGACGCCGGCGTTCTCACCGATCCCGGCGAGCATCTTCTCGCGCATCTCCGGCGTGGTGGTCTCACCGAAGTAGCCCAGGTGCACCTTCGAGGACTTGTACGAGCAGTGCTCGCTCCACATCACCGAGTACATCGCCAGCTCGGCGTCGGTGGGACGGCGGCCGAGGATCTCCCGGATGCGCGTGTACTCGTCGTCCTTGAGACCCAGCTCACGGTAGGGCTGGGGCTGGTCCGGGGTCTGCGCGGCGCGCTCGACCGTGTCGGTGGCGTGCACGGCTGCGGAAAGGGACGTCACAGCTGTTCAGCCTACGGAACGGGGTGGTGTGGCCCGCGGCACGCACCCCCGTGGTGGCCTCCTGCCATCACGGGACCCGGGGCACCGGCGCTCAGAGGGTGTTGTCGAACCCGGTGGTGTGACGGCGTGGCAGCTTTGGTAGCTGCAGGTGGTCGTTGATCA